>CAYQDH010000214.1:0-8805 GCA_964416075.1 uncultured Anaerolineales bacterium
GGTATTCACCGTGATGCGATAGAGCCAAGTCGTGAACTGCGCATCGCCCCGAAAACCCGGCAGAGCGCGCCACGCCCGCACGTAGGCCTCCTGCACCATATCCTGCGCTTCCTCGTGATCTTGCAGGATGCCAAAGGCCAAATTGTAGACCCTTCCCTGGGTCTGGGTCACCAGGCGCCCAAAGGCGCCTTTATCGCCTCGCTGGCACCGGGCTACCAACGCGTCCAGCGACGCGTCCAGTGACGCGTTCACCGCACCGGCCTCTGACGGGGCAAGAGGAGCGCAAGCAGCGTCGCGCTACGCCGACGCGCCGCGCTTCTTCGCCGATTAGCGCTCATCGGCGTGGGTCTGGCCGGCCTCCTCGGCGAGGGGGACCGACACCCCGGAGCCCGCCGCGTCCTCGTCGGGCGCTCGGTCGCCTTTCGCGGCTTCGGGCGCGCCTACGGAACGAGAGCTTGGCGCTGGGCTAGCGGCGGTAAAATAGATCACCACCATCCCCAGGCCCACGAATAGAGGGAGCAGCCCGCCCAATAACCATGCCCCAAAGCCGATGGTCGAGAGGCCCAGCAACAGCGCCAGCCCGCTCATGGCCGTGATCACCCCGCCCCACAGCACGCCACGGCTTCCGTGCCGCGCCGCCGCATCGCGATTCAGATCCTCGATGCTATAGCCCAGCTGCGCCAGGGCCACGCGCTCCTTGTAGCCGATATAGCGGTTCAGCGTGAGGAAGGCCAGCAAGATGGCCAGCAGCAAGCATGGTATGAGCAGAATCGCCAGCATGTTGAGAGCCATAAAAACCTCCGCAATAGCCTTACATGCATGTTAGACACGCCTGGAGCCGCCAGGGTTGCGCGCTAGGAGCACGGCGCACTAGCGCCGCACGTTAGGGCGCCGCACAACCGTTCTTTGTTCAGGGAGCCCTGGCCTCTCTACCTTAATCCAGCGGCTCTTCGAGCAGGTTCATGGCCTGAGGCTCGCCGCCGGATAGCGGCAACGCCAGCGTCCATATCTCGTGCGGCGCGATGTGGCGGCGCCAGCTCCGGCCCAGCGCATCCGACGTCAAGACCAATTCGGCCGGCTCCCCCATCGTCTCATAGCCTCGCGCGATCAGGTGATCCCCCTCTTCGGAGCGCTTGAGTGTTGTGAGCACCACATGCTCCGGCTCGACGCGCAGAGCGGATGCCCCACGCCACTTGCCCGCGTGCGGCGCCACGGCACGGGCCAGCAGCGGCTCATGCAACTCGGCACTGCGCCGGTCCGGGTTCACCGCATGCCATCCCCCCTGGTGTGGGAACAGGCGATAGCGCACCACCTGCTCGCCCTGGTCGATATAGTGATACGTCACCCCGGGCACCATCCGGCGTGGCTTGTGAAAGGCATAGATGGGGCTGCGCAGTATGTTCAGGCGCATCTCGTTGCCCAAGGCGTCATAGCCATACTTGCTGTCGTTGATCAGCGCCATCCCCTGGGCCTGATGGGTGGCATCGGTCTTGGCCGGGCCGGTCAGGTCGATCCAGGATTGGCAGGGCTCTTCCTGTCCATTCGGCTCCCTGACTATCCAGCCGCAGGGCGCGGAGGCCGTTACCTCGGCGTCGTGGAGCTGTAGTGGGAACGCCAGCTTGAGCATCTTGAGCTGCTCTCGCCAATCCACTGTCATGGTCACATCGATGTACGGCTGGCCCGCCACCAGGCTCACATCCTGCACGATCTTGGACCCGCACCATGTGCTGATGACGCGCACCGTCTGGCGTATGGGCCCTGCCTGCAGCAGCTCCGTCCTTCCCGCGAAGCGGCCCAGCACGTTGCGGAACGCCTCGATGTCGTGGCTCCAGGTGTCGCTGGGGTCATCGATGACCAGGGGCACGTTGCCGGGCGCAGCCAGGAATTCGCTCTCGGCTCGATAGTCCCAGATGCTCGCGAGAGCCCCCGTGCGCGGGTCAAAACGCAACCGGAAGATGCCGTTATCGAGCGTCGACTCTGAGATGGGCGTGCCCGCCACCGAGAGGGCGGGCGCCGCGGTGGGAGGCTCGCTCTGGGGAATCTCCACATACAACAAGCGGGCGCCCAGCGCGGGAACGGTGACGAGCGCCTCGATGTGCACCATGTAGGTGTTGTTATCCAGCTCCACATCCACGATCTGGCAGGGGATCACTGTGCCGGGCGCAGCACCTGGGGATCCATCGGTGATCGTGGGCGCGCCGGGGTAACGGGCGCCGGCGAAATCGTCGCGCCACCCGCCCATGGGAATGACCATATGCACCAGGTCGGTGCGCTCCCAGGCCAGGGTGTTCCACACCAACACGGGCTGGGAGAGAGAGCCAGGGAGGTGGGGAGACTCGGCGACGCGGGGACTCGGTGAGGGGATGTCGATGGCCGTCTCCAGCGTCACCAGGGCGGCTTCCAGCCCGCTGGCGGCCACCTCGCGCGCCTGGCCGAAGAGGCGCCATACATCCTCATAGGCCTCTCGGATCGACGTGCCCGCCAGGATGTCGTGGAACTGGGCGAACAACACACCCTGCCAGGCCTCCCGAATCTGGGCGTTCGCGCCACGGTCGGCGTTCGCGCCACGGTCGGCGGCGCCCAAGTCGGCGTCTGCTGCCGCGCGGCCGAACAGCGCGGCCAGGGTCATCATCCGTTCTGCGCGCCCCAGGTCCGTCTCCGCTTGGCGATTCTCGCGCTTGACGCGCGAGAGCGCCGTGTAGCAACCTCGCGCATGGTGCTGCAGCTCGTCGTGAACCACGGGCCAGTCGCTGCGCTGCGCCGCCCGTTCAAAGAACGGCTCCGGCGAGGCAAAGACCGGTTGCACGGGGCCCCCCTCGCCGGCCATTTCCACGATCTCGAGCACATTGCGTCGCGTCGGCCCGCCGCCGTGGTTGCCTACGCCATAGAAGCATAACACGGCGGGGAACCCCTCGGGCGCCTGGGCCGCCGCCTCCTGGACACGCTTGACGATGTCCGCTTCGCCCGATGTGCCATAGTGTAGCGGTGGACGGCAGGTAAGCACACGGGCGCCTCCGGGGCCTTCCCACCAGAACGGCCCTCGGGGCAGCTCTTTCTCATGGGGCCCCGGCCGGAAGAATACGTAATAATCCAGGCCCGCCCTTTTGAGGAGCTGCGGAAGGGTGCCCGCATGCCCGAAGGAATCCACGTTGTACCCCACGCGAGCGCGCTGCCCGAAATGCTGCTGCAGGTAGCGCTGCCCATACAGGGCGTGCCGGGCGAAGGACTCGCCCGAAGGGATATTGCAGTCGGGTTGCAGCCACCACCCGTTGACCAGCACCCAGCGCCCCCGGCGCACCGCCTCCTGGATGGCGGCAAACATCTCGGGGTTGTCCTGACGCACCCATTCGTAAGTGATGGCGCCCCCGCTGGTAAAGATGTAACCATCCAGGTCGCGAATGAGGGATAGTGCGGTCCCATAGGTGGAGAGCACCTCGGCCCGGCCCTCGCGCATGGGCCACAGCCAGACGGGATCGATGTGCGCATTCCCGACCATGTATACCGTAACAGGCGTTTGCGCGTCTGTTGCACTCATGACAGCCCACCTCCTTACAAGCTCTTGGCCAACGCTTGGATCTCGCGCAGCACCGGTTCGTTCACGCCCCGCGCCTTCAGTTGCCGCGCCAGTTGGTTCAGCTCCTTTTTGGCCTCGTCAACCTGGCCGACGGTGGCCATCAAGCGGGCGCGGGTGCGGCGCAACGCATGATAGCCGATGTTGGTGAAGGTGCTGGCATCGCGTTTTTGCTGGTCCATCGCCTTTTCTGTCAGAGCCAGGGCTCCGATGGGGTCGGCCTCACGCACGTTGACCAGCGTCTCGTCCTGGATGCGGAAGAAGGGCTGGGCCAGGTGCCCGGCCAGCAGCAGAGCGACCTGCGCCCCCTTGGAGCTCTTGGGATATCGCTCCGCGATCTCCTGGAGCGCGTTCATGCCCTTTTCCAAGAAGGGCGAGGACGATCCCCCCAGATAGAGGGCCATCCCCGTTTCGTGGGTGAAATAGTCCTGGGCGAGATGCTCCTCGTCCGGGCTAAAGGGGTGGCCGATGCGCAACCTGTGCGAGTCGGAGGGGATCAGTAGCTCTCCGGGGCCCTGGTAGATGGCTCGCACCAGGTACTCGCCTGGCTGGTCAAAGTAAAAGCCATCGGCGCCAAAACTGAGCATGACGTTCTGGCTGTGGCGGTCTTCGCCCTCGTTGTCCTTGTCGGCGGCCAGGGGCTGCAAGGTGCACAGGTTGGGCCGCGCCAGCTTGCACAGCACGGGTGAGTATTCGACGATCGTGCCATCGGGCCGGCGAATATACAGGGTCACGCCGCCGAACTCGGGGTGGAGCTGGGTGTCCACCTCCAGGGGCAAGTCGGCCAGGTTCCTGATGCGCAGCTCCAGGATCACCGGCTCCATGAACTGAAAGTAGCCTTTGGAGCGCAGCAACAAGCCCAGGGGCGCTTCGCCCAACAGCTCGGACATGGCCCCGGCGGGTGCTTCGAGGTGACCACCCGAGGACCACGGATCGCCGCCCATGATCACCGACGAACGGTCGCCATGCCGCAAATGGACCAATTCCTCATCGTCGAAGCGCATGCGAAAATTGGCCCAAAAGCTGTCAGCGCCGTTTCGCCGGTCGAAGCGCCAGTCATAGTTCATCCAGGAGAGAGCATCGGGCCGCCCCTTGTCCCAGGAGTGCAGGTAATTGAAAGCGTGCCCGATCTCGTGTACGTAGGTGTAGAGGAACTTGCGCAACGCTGCGGCCTGCCGCGCATCGCTGGGCGGTCCGGCCACAAGGTCATCGAACCACTGGTGTTTGCGAAAGACCGCACACCCCTGGCGTTGCTCGGTCCCCTGGTAGTCGAACATGATCCCGCCCACCAGCGGATCGTCAAAGGCGCCGGCCAGGATGCACCACAGCTGCCACTTGGGCCAGCCGCTGCGCACCTGGCTAAAGTGCTGCTCCATGGCATCGTGCAGCTCCGCTTCGGACCAGCTCCGGAAGCTCGACTTGGTGTCGTCGATGACGGTGCACTCGGGCCGGATGGTCATGTTGATTCCGGCCTCGCGGTAAGCCTCCTGGATGGTCAGGTTGCGCTGCGGCAGGTCCACCGGGCGGTTCGTGTGGGCGTGGGTATCGTAGGTGGGCAGGAGCGGCTCGTCGCTCACCGACCGACATACATCCACCTCCAGGGTGACATCGCGAAACGCGTCCGACTTTTTTCCACAACGAAACACCATCTTGGCGCCGCTCGGCTCGGTCAAGGTGACGACGGCGGGCCCGATGGCCCCGAAATTGCCCCAGGGGATGACCACCCGCAGCTCTGTATCGGTAGCGCTGCCCTTCCAAAAGCGCACCTGCCCGGTGATCTCCACCTGGCAGGTGTCCCACGTGACCGTGGGCTGCTCAACGATCCAGGAACGGCGGTAGATGCGCCAGTTATAGAATCGCCCGCCAAAGGGCCAGCGAAAACCAAAGAGCTGGTGCATATCGCCGCTCACGCGGTCCATCACTGGCGAATTGGGATAGCGTACGTCGATGTCGACCCGCAGGTCCAGGACATAGCTTCCTGGGCTGGGCTCGGTCATCTCTCCTTCGTAGCGGCCGCTGATGGGAAACTGCCTGAAGCAGCGCGGCACGAGCGCCCCCGAAGACCGGGACACGTCCACGGTGGTGGTCACCGTGGTGGGGGGGAGATTATGGAGGATGGTCGTATCATCGGCAGGCACGGTGGGTTCCGCCATGGGTGTGACTCCTTCTCAACGGATTGTTGGCGCGATGCGTTCGTCTGCTTTAATACTGACGCAGCTCAGGCATAACCGTAACGCACCGACGAGATCGCGTGCTTGAGCTGGCCCTCTTCCACAAAGAGCCCCAGGTAGGTGTTCTCCTGGGCTTCGAGGTCCACGATGGCGCTCAGGGCCTGCGTGGGCACACTGACGGTTAGCGACACCGGGCCACGAGGAAGAGGCAACTCGAACGACGCCGCTTTGCCCAACATCAGGTGTGTGGTGACATGCTCTTGCTCCAGGAGTTTGTCCTCTCCCATGTACACCTCAACGCAATCGTCCACGAACCCATCCTGGAGGTCGATCCCCACCATCACCTTTTCAATCGCCGGCCGTCTCTTCCTTCTCCTGGCCCTCGGCCTGCCTAGCTCACCTTTTGTCTCACACATATAGCGGCCCTCCCCATGCCAATCCCGATCACCGATAGTCCAGCGCAAACATGCAAAATGTCTCGAACCGCGGCGCCACGAACTCTACATAATCGCCACGCATCTCGTAAGGCCAGACTTGCTCCTCTGGCAGCAGCGCCAGCCGCTTGACATGGCGATTATCCAGGCGCACGCGAACGATGGCCCCATCCACGGGAATATTGGGCAGCACCTTTTGGAAATTGACCAAACTCACCACCGCGCGTCCTCTGTCCGGCTGGTCGAACAAGGTTACCTCGACCGATTTGGGCGCGTCGGCCTCGAAGGAAAATGGCTGTGCCAGGAGCCGCACCAGGGATAGGAACGCCTCATGGTGCATGTCATAGCTCTCCAGGTCGGCGGCCACATAGATAACCTTGCCCCGACCATAGTGGTATAGCACCACCGCCGGGTTATCCGTGCCTACGCCGGGTGGGTTGCTGTGGATCGACGCAAAGCGAGTGGGGTCTGCGGGGTTGGTGTAGGGCAACACGGTGTGACCCAGGACGCTGGCCCCCGGCAGCGCGCGCACCAAAACCTGAGGCGAGGGCATGCCCAGTGGGTAGCGAGCCGAATAGCCTGCCAGAGGACCCTCCCCCTCGGTGGCAGGGGCGATATAGGTAAAGCCCTCAGGCGTCTCGCCCAGGTACGACACACCGAACAGCTCCCCCAAGAGCAGATCGGCGTGTCGCGCGCCGTCCGTGGTCACTAAGGAGGCCGCGCCGCTGGCATACAGAGACCCGCCCCCGCGCACATAGTCTCGCAGTGCGGTGATCTCTTGCTCATCCAGCACCAGCACCTTGGGCAAGATCACTACCTGGTGGCGGCCCAGCTCATCCAGGTTGAGCTTGCTGATCACCCCAAAGGGGATGTGGTTCTCGATAAGCGCCTGGCATACGCTCACCACCGCCTCCACATGGGGCACGCGGCCGGATAGGTGCGCATCGTCCACCGCCTTGCCGTTATCCGTGGGCTCGTACTTGCTCTCCGTGCTCAGGTAGACGCCCACATCCTGCGCCATCCGGCCGCCCACATATGGCTCATAAGCCCTGGTCTCGGCGAACACCCGGCCCATTCGCTCGTAGACGGTGCGGTTCAACGTGCCCAAGGGGTCGATGGCATCGATAAAGACAAAGGCGCCCCCGTCGGCCAGGCAAGAGAAGGCCTTGGCCCGCAAAAGGGCCTCGGGCTTGAGCGCCGTGTGGTTCTGCAGGCTCACCGCCGAGCTGGTTTCGAAACCATAGGGCTGGTGGGGGCTGAGGTTGCTGAACAGCTTGCGCACAAAGGAGCCCTGCAAGGCATCGCCGTAAAAGTCCCCCTGCAGAAAGTCGTTCGCCGCCACCAAGCTCGTGGTAACGCCAAAGCGCCAGTTGAGAGGGTAGGTAGAGGCCTGGTGTTCCACGGTGATATCCGGCTTGAGCGCTTTGACCGCGCCTGTGATCATGCCCCCGAACTCGCTCAGCCACGCTTCGCGCTGGCGTTGAAAGGCCACCCAACGTGGGTCGTCCCAATGGATCGTGCGCGGCAGCTCGCCGCCCACCTCTTGCGCAAAGCGGCGTTGGCAATGGGGACAGTAGCATACCGTTGGCCAGAACGTCATATCGAAACGCAGCCCCTCGAAATCGAACAACCGGCAGATCTCCTCGGCGTGCGCTCGTGCGTAATCGCGATAAGGCGAATTGGGGCAGCACACGCCGTAGCGGCTCTGTTCGGCGGCGCCCTGCCCGCTAGCCAGGATGATACGCCACGACGGGTTATGGCGATAGGCGTAATCGTCATAGATCAAGCTATAGTACACCACGACCGCAATGTCGTTGGCGTGGCACAGCTCGATCACCTGGCCCAGGATGTTGCGCTGCCCGAGGCCGCGATGCATATGCCCTACTTGGGTGGGATAGTAGCAATGGCCTACATGGGAATGAGCATATACCACCGCCGACTGGGCGCCACATAGGCGGAGCATGTCCACATAGTCGTGCGCATCGAATTGGCTGAGGAAACGCTCATCCCAGTCGGTGATGTGCATATCGATCACATTGCGCCTATAGGCGCGGCGATACCAATCGGCTGTCATGACCATCCTCCGTCGTGTGGTGCGTGCTCGGTCAGTGGATCTTGGGCATGAACTGCTGCACCTGGTAATCCCATTCGCGCGTCTCTAGCTCGACGGTGGTTTTGCCCTCACACTCGAGCACAGTGACCTGCACGTGGCCCCCGCCCCCGCTGAAATAGAGACATGCATCGCCCCGCTCTTCCATCTCCAAACCCAACCCTGGAGCGCCGAAAAAGTCCTGCGCCCTGGCCATGATCTGTGCTCTGCTACGCTTGGTATCGACGCTATACAACGCCATCATCGCCTCCCACTCGTCTCCTGCCCAGAACTCACATGGATAAACAGGATATCCAGGATAGGGCACTATCCCATATCCTATGTATCCTGGGTATCCATGTAGAGCTTCTGTGTCCCCAAATGTCACCTTCGCCATCGGTTACTACTCAGGACCTAGCCAAATCCCAAAAGCTATTATGATTATGGGCCAGCTCGAGCGCTTCTGTCAAGCGATCTACAACACGCCCAGGGCTTTGTCATTGTCGCGTTTTTGTCATGCTGAGCGCAGCGAAGCATCTC
>CAYQDH010000215.1:0-8780 GCA_964416075.1 uncultured Anaerolineales bacterium
CAAGTGCCTGCATTATAGCATATTCCCAATTGCTTGTCATCCCCATCTGGAAACGCGGGATCATGCATCGTGCAAGAGCGTGGCTCGCCGCCGGCCCTCTAGTCCACCTGGTCCAGCGCCTGCGTCAAGTCGTCGATGATATCCTGAGCCTCTTCGATCCCCACGCTCAGGCGGACAAGCCCCTCCGAGATGCCCAACGCCTGCCGCACCTCGGGCTTGATGGCGCGGTGCGACGAGTGGGCGGGGTACAATGTCAGGCTATAGACATCGCCCAAGGTCGTGGCGGGGATCACCAGCTGCAACGCCTCCATAAAGCGAAAGACCTCCGGCTGTGCCGCGCCGCGCAGCACAAAGCTCATCATCCCCCCGAACCCACGTCCCTCGAAGAGCTGCGCCGCGAGGGCATGTTGCGGGTGCTCCGGCAGGCCCGGATAGTTCACTCGTTCAACAAATGGATGCTGGGCCAGCCACTCGGCCACCACCTGGGCGTTGGCGCAATGCTGCCGCATGCGCAGGGGCAAAGTCTTCAGTCCGCGCAGGGCCAGCCAGGCCTCCTGGGGACCCAGGTTGGCGCCCAAGAGTTTCTGGCGCTCGCGCAGGTCGTGGGCGCGCTCGGCCGAGCACGAGACCACCCCGGCCATCAGATCGCCGTGCCCGCCCAGGTACTTGGTGGCCGAGTGAATGCTGTAATCGGCGCCGCAGGCCAGGGGGCGCAGCAGATAAGGACTCACAAAGGAAGCGTCCACCAGCAGGGCGGCGCCGACCTCGTGGGCGATGCTCACGAGAGCCGGGATATCCGCCACTTTGATCAAGGGATTGGAGACCGCCTCGCACAACACGGCTGCCGGTCGCTCGGCAAGAACCACGCGATGTACGGCTTCCAGGTCGACGATATCCACAAAGACGGTGCGCACGCCTAACTCGGCCAGGGTGCGCTCGAGCAGGGCGTAGGTGGCGCCATAGACATCGGCGGCAGCGACGACGGTGCTCCCGGCCTTGACCCCCGCGCCCAGCAAGGCGCCGTGGATGGCCGCCATCCCCGTGGCGTAGGCCACCGCCTCGTCCGCGTCCTCGACCGTGGCGATGGCCCGCTCCCAGGCGTTCACCGTGGGGCTGCCGTAGCGCGGATAGACATAACCCTGGCGCTCGTTGCCAAAGACAGCATCCAGGTCGCGCATATCGTCATACATATAACCCACGGAGGGGTAAATGGGTGTGCTCACCGGCGTAAAATCGGGCCGTGGCCCGCGCTCACCGGCGTGCACCGCCTGCGTAAAGATGCTCTTGTGTTCGGCCATACGTCTCTCCCTTGATGTTATCGATTCCTGGCAGGCCGATATCTAGAAGAAGGTCAGGTACTGGCCGTGCGCCAGGCGCTGGATCAGCAGGGCCAGCTCCAGCAGGTGATAGTCGCCCCACAGGCACGATTCGTCGCAAGGGACCACGCGCCCCGCGGGGATGTGGTCCCAGCCGTTGGGCCGATGGTACAGCGCGTGCAGGAGCAAGCCCTCGTGTCGTGGATCGGTGGACAGATACGGCTCGCTCATCAGTGTCTGGGCTATGGTCAGGCCGGCCTGCAGGTACCTGGCCGCGTGGGCCTCGCCCCGGCCTGCCAGATAGTGGCCCAGCCGCACCAACCCCTGGGCGGCGATCGCGGCCGCCGAGCTATCCACCGGCTCATAAGCGTTGTAGGGGTCCGAGCGCCTTCGCTGGTAATCACCCAGGTGGACCAGGCCCGGCGCGCCGGTATCCCAATAGGGGATGCCGTCCAGGCAGGAATAGCCTGGCGAGCCAAGGGGCTCTCCGATGTAATAATCACACGTGGCCCGCAGGACACGCAAGAACAGTCCTTCGATGGCTTCCCTACCGCCGTAGTGCCCCAACGCGTCATCCGCGACGGTGCTCAGGAATTCAAGCTGCTCGGCATAGCCGAGGATGATCCACGCCGCGCCGCGCGTCCATGTGCTAAAGGGAGAATAGCCCTGTTGGGTGCTGGGGCAGCGATACTGGCCGTTCACGGTGTTAAAGATCGACTCGTGAGCCACCCGCCCGCGCACATCGTAAGCATCGCGCCCCTCGCCGAAATAGACATTGTAGCGCGCCGTGGTGGCGGCATGCTCCAACAGGCGCCCCAACAGGTCGATGTGCACATCCCCCTCGGCCCACAGCGAATGCCCCAACTGGTGGGCCAGGGCCAGCGAGCGCAACGAGCGGATGGTATCCGCAAAGAGTGAGTGGGGGCCATTGAAGGAGTAGATATAGCCCTGTCCCGTGTTGGTGGGCGCATAGCGCGCCGCCTGCACCGCGCCCGAGATCTTGAGCGCCAGCTCGTAGAGCTGCAGCTCCCGCGCGTCGTGGGATAATCGCCCCTCGCGCATCAGCCGGCGCAGGTTGCCATAGGTGGAGACGATGTTGAAACCGTGGTCGTGCACCCCCACGTGCGACACGTGGGGGGCCATGGTGCGGATCGTTTTATCCCGGCCAAGGTTCAGCAGCTCTGCGTCACCCGTGGCATCGTAGAGCAGAATTGGCGCGCCGGTGAAAAAGCCCAACGTCCAATCGGTCCAGCTGCGCGCGGTGTAGCGCCCTTTGATGGTGTAGACGGGCGAGCCACCCCCCGCATCCCACCGCGCGTGCAGGGCGCGGCTCTTGGCCGTCGCCATCTCGAATGTCCGCTCCAGCATGGGCAGCAACTCCTGCGCCGTAATCCCCTCATCGATCTGCATAGTCAGCACTCCTCAAAGATAGAACCTCACCGCAAAGACGCAAAGGGCACAAAGAAAACAAGATATACCTATCCTAGAGTAGAATGGGCCAATGTCAGAGCAGGGATCCCGATCATCCCCCCCCTTGGCGTCCTTCGCGTCTTTGCGGTTGATCCCTTTTCTCTATGGCAGGTGGTTCACGGCCTGGATCATGGCCCGGATATAGCCGTGGTTAAAGGCGCGGCCGATGAGGCCATTGCCGATGTCGTCGGTCATCTTGGGCACATGGTCGGAGCAGAGGGTGAATCGATAGCCTACATCACGATAGGCCTTCATCGCCAGGAACATGTCCGTCTCCCCTTCGTCGATCCAGTTCTCCACGTAGCTGGGGTAGGTGCCCGTCGGATTGCGATAGTGCACGTGATGGATCTTGTCGCGGCTGCCGAAATAGGTGATCATCTCCACGATATCCAGGCCCCATTCGGCGAAGGAGCCCTGGCAGAAGGTCATGCCGTTGGCCACGCTGGGGACCAGCTCGATGAGCCGCTTCATCCCCTCGAACCCCTGCAGCACCTGGGCGGCGCCCCGGCTGAGGGGCGGCGGCGGATCGTTGGGGTGCAGCGCCAGGCGCACATTGGCCTCTTCGGCCGCGGGGGTCACCGCCAGCAAAAAGTAACGCAGCCGCTCCCAGGTTTCCTCCGCTGTGGGCTGGCCCACCTCGGGCAACGGCTCCAGGTCCTTGGCCCGGGCATAGTCGTAGTCCGTGTAGGTGGCTCCGCCGCGGCCCGGCCGCTGGCCGTAGCCTTCCACCCCGCGGTGGTTATAAAAGTTGTACTCTACGACCGGGACCCCCGCCGCCCCGGCGGCGCGGATGGAGCGGATCACCTTCTCGATGTCCTCGTCGCGCCCCGGCCGTCCCAGGATTATGCGCGAGGTGACGTTGTGCAGCATCATGTTGCCCAATCGCAGGCCGTGCTCGCGCAGGCGGTCGGCCACGTTCCGGCAAGCAGCCTCTGTCCAATAGCCCAGCTTCTCCGGATCGGCCAGGTTGCCCCCCAGCACCAGGGCGTCTAGCCCCAGCTGCGCGGCCCAGCGCAGGGTGCGGTCCGAGATATCGGGCATGTTCTCGGCGATGATGGGCTTCCACGTGCCCGTTGCGGACGACGTTGCGTTTATCATTCTAGCCTCCTCAGTCGCTTGTCTCGCTGAATAGATTGGCGGGGCGCTCCAGGCCCGCATCCCAGGCCTCCAGCGCACGCCACAGACCTGCAATCACCGGTTGTGCTGTGGGCAGCGACCACCGGTTGACGGTCTCCCCTGGATCTTCCCGCAGGTCGAACAAGTTGCCATCGGCCTCCGCCATGGTGGTGCGATGCCCATCTCGCCACCAAGTGACATCCATGCGGTAGCGCTCGGTGCGGATGGCCACCCGCATCCCCGTGCGCCGTGGTCCCGCTGGCGGGCGCTGGTATTGCGCCCAGATGATGGCGTCCCGGCCCCGGATGTCGCCCGTGGGCCCTGTGGCCTGGCTGGCTCGCCGGTATAGCGCGGAGGTGGCATTGGGCCAGCCGATCTGCCCGTAGACCGCCTCCGGCGCGGGATCGCTCAGCAGGTCCCGCCCCCGATAGTGGGCCGGGGGTGTCAGCCCTGCCAACCGCAGCAGCGTGCGCCCCGTATCCACGAGCTCGCACGGGTCGGTGCGCACCGCACCATAGGAGGCCACGCCCGGCCCAGCAAGGATAAAGGGGACGCGCCACACCTCGCTATCGTAGAACCCCTTTTCCGTGGCGCCCCATTCGCCTAGCGCCTTGCCGTGGTCGGCAGAGAAGAGGATGATGGTGTTCTCCTCCAGGCCAAGCTGGTGCAACGCGGAGAGGACGCGCCCCACCTCGTGGTCCACGCAGGCGGCCAGCCCCATATAGTCGCACCACATCTGGCGCACCTGCGCCCGGCTCAGCTCGCGCACCCGCTGACCGTCGGCGATGGCCCGGTCATAGTCGGCGCGCGTGCGGTAGGCTGTCTCATCGTAGTAGCGGATCGGTATCTCGTCCGGCGCATAGAGGTGGTCAAAAGGCGGCGGCGGCACGACGGGCGTATGTGGCCAGTTGTGGCTCACGCGTAACATAAATGGCTTGCCCGCCGGGAGCTCGCGCAACCAGTCGATGGCCCAATCGGTGATGACCTGGCTGGGATGGCCATGAGAGACGGGGTAGCTGCCCGCCAGGATGACGGGCATGCCGCCGGGACGCTTGATCACCCTGTGCTGCGCCTCATCATAGCGGTTATCGAGCGCGAAATAGCTGGCGTACTGCTCCAGGTTGATCAGGGGTCTACTTTGTTGCCAGGTGGGGTGGTTCGGCGTATGCCACTTGCCGAAACTGGCCGTAGCGTACCTTGCCTGGGCCAACACCTCTGGAAAGGTGACGGTATCGGGTGGGAAAACATGGTCCATCTCGAAGACCAGGTTCGTCACCACGCCGATCTCCTGCGGATAGCGCGCCGTCAGCTGAGAGGAGCGGCTGGGCACGCAGACGGGAGCATTGCAGACACAATTGGCGAACACCAGCCCCCGGCGCGCCAGGGCGTCCAGGAAGGGCGTCTTGGCCCAGGGGGAGCCATAGCATCCCAGCGAGTCGGGCCGGTGCTCGTCGCTTTGAATCCACAGTATGTTCGGTCGATCGATCATCTGACCAACTCCTGGGGATGGCGCCTCCTTAGCTCGGGGATGGCCCACCCACGGCCCGTCTTTGCCAGGTATTCGCAATACTCGCGCAGATGCCCCCGCGCATGGAGCGGCCCTCCCTCTTTCATCACCGTCCACAAGGGGTCCACATCGCATGGCATGGCAGCGTCCGTGGACATCGTCTGCATCGCGGCATCGTGCCAGGCCATCAGGCGATGGGCGCCCTCTTGGCAAAGCGCGGGCTGCTCCGCCGCCAGGTCGCGCTCTTCGTGGGGATCCTGGCTCATGTTGTACAGCATCTCCTGGGGAAAGAGGTGATAGCCGTCGTGGTAGGTGCGCATGTAGAGCCAGTCGTCCCAGCGCACGCTGCGCTGGCAGACGTGGGCGCACTGGCTGATCACCAAGTCCGGGCGACCGCATGCGTCGCCGCGCAGGGACGCGGCATAACTGGCGCCGTCCCACAGCGGCGAGGGCTCGCGCCCGGTCAGCTCGGCCACGGTGGGGCCCAGATCCAGGTTATAGTGCAGACCGTGGTCCACGTGGAAGGCTGCCAGGCCGGGCCAGCGGATGATCATGGGGATGCGGCAGGTGCCATGGTCCGCTGTGGCGTGCTCGCCATAGATGCCCAACTCCCCCAGGTTCTCGCCGTGGTCGGCGGTGATGAGGACGATCAGGTCCTCGAGCACCCCCTGGCGCTCCAGGGCGGCCAGCAGGCGTCCGATGTGCTCGTCCATGTATCGGATGCCACAGTCATAGCCGTCGATCATTCGCCGCAGATCGCCCATATCGCGCAGCTCGCCGGGGTGGCGCGGGTAACGCGGATCGGTGCTGTTGTCGAACATGGCGATCTCGCGCGCGTTATGCGGTCCCACCATGGCCCGGTGTTGTTCCAGCACCTCGGGGGTGAGCCAGGCGGGCAGAGGATCGTTGGTAAAGGGATTGCCGAACTCGGCCGGGGCGCGATAGGGGGTGTGCGGGTCCCAGTAGTTGACGTGCAGGAACCAGTTGTCCTGCTGGGCGTTGCTCTCGATCCAGCGCAACACGCTGGGGGTGATCTCCTCCGCCGACTCCAGGCCCCCTCGGCCGGTGTTGTACATCTCGTTGAACCCGGCGTAGAACCACCAGGCGCCGTGGCGCTCGGCAAAAGGGCTGATGGTGACCGTGCGCAGGCCCAACGTGCGCAGGAAAGCGGGCAGGCTGTGGCGATCCATCAGGTCGCGAAAGCCCCGCGTGGCCCCTTGCAGGCGCATGTCGCCCGCCGTGCCGCCGTGGCCGACCACACCGGTGTGGATGCCAAAGCGCCCGGACAGCAGCGCCGCCCGCGAGGGGAGGCAGGGGGCGTCGGAGCAGTAGTAGCTCTCGAAACGCGTGCCCTGTTGGGCGATGGCGTCGATGTGGGGCGAAGTGTTGCGCGGGTAACCGTAGCAACCAAGGTGGTCGGGGCGCAGGGTGTCCAGGTCCAGCATCAAGATGCGCACTGTCGCCTCCTCAACATGCGGGATAGCGCTAGTTTACCGAAGGCGGGGCCATACACGTCCGTCCGCTAGCCTCAGCCTGGTTGATCGGATGTTGTCCAGTAGACTGGTGCATCTTCATGAACCAACGGGCTTTCGCCAGCCTGCTGCAGAACGGCTTCGACGACGGATTGGCTCAAACTGAACCCCTGTACCCGTAGCCGCTCGATTTCGGGACGGATGAGAGGTAGCAGCCCTGTGAGGGGCGTCGTGTTTGAGACGACGATCATTCCAGTCTCTCGGTCTTAAGGGCATGGACGGCCTCGAACTCCTCGGCCAACTCCTGAGGGGTATAGTCGATGTAGGCGATGCCGCGTGCCTGCAACAGCGCCAAGAACCCAACCCTCGTTATGCCCAGCAGGCGCGCTGCTTTACCCGATGAGATACGCTCCTCAGTATAGAGCGACAACACCAGCCATTCAGTGACTCGTCGCTGCACTTCGTTTTGGTCGAGCCCCAATTGCACTAGATGCGCTGGAACGCGCACCTGGAAGGTGTATTCGGCCATTGGTCTGCTCCTTCTCACGGACCCCACATACACGCCTAGATCATATCCCAAATACCACCGTATGCCAACTGGCCTCGCAGAGCAGCGAGGCTATTGGTCTGTCATGGTTATGGGTAGTCGCCCATGGCGCGGGGCGCCAACAGGGCTCGGATGACAGTCCTGTAGCGCAAGTTTTTCCTAACTTGCGGCCCGTGTCATGGGTAGAGTAATCGGCGCTGGCGTGGACGTATCGCTCGCCTAGTCCGTGGCGACGTGTTATACTCTGGCCGACTCACCAGCCGCGAAATCGCGACCAGAAGGAGACACAGATGCACGGACCCGAGTTTAGCCGACCCAGCCGCGAGGTGGTGGAGGCCTTGCGGCGTGCCAGCACAGCCACCTTGACCACCAGGCTCAAGAAGATGGGCGTGCGCAACGCCTGGATGCCCATCAAGCCCTTGTTCCCTGGCATGCGCACGGTTGGCCCGGCGCTGACGATCCGCTCCGTGCCTGGGCGCGACGACCTGCAAGCGATCGCCTACGAGCCTGGCACGCTCTTCCCCGGTCACCCCGACGAGGCCATCGAGGCGGTGCAGCCCGGCGATGTGGTGGTGCTGGACGGAGGGGGAGCGACCGACGAGGGCCTGTTCGGCGACCTGCTCACCTACCGCATCAAGATGAAGGGCGCCGCCGGGCTGGTGTGCGACATGTGCGTGCGCGACGCGCCGCACATGGCCGAGAAGGATATCCCCATCTTTTGCCTGGGCTCGGCCAGCCCCGGGGGCACCGTGTTCAACGTCGATTACAACGTACCCATCGGCTGCGCGGGCGTGCTGGTGGTCCCCGGCGACATGATCGTGGGCGACGACGATGGGGTGGTGGTGGTGCCCCAGGCCCTGGTGCAGACCTTGGTGGACGACATCGTGATGCAAGAGGAGCGTGAGGAGTTCATCCGCCTACGGCTGGCCGAGGGCGTGCCCCTCCCCGGGCTCTACCCCATGGGGCCCGAGTGGGAGGAGCGCTTCCAGCAGTGGCGGCGCGAGAAGGGATAATTGCGGGCGCGCTCGGGGCGTCCTATTCGGCTCCCCGAGCGCGCCCCCAGCCCTCAGCGACTTTGGACGGCGACGCGATCTGCATACCAGCCTCCCAGCCGTTTTTGTAGGCGGTCGCGTTTCGGAATCCCAGCTGTCGAAATACACCGTCGTTGAGCGTGGCCGCCGCGCCCGCAACGATGTTTGTCCAGATGTCCCGCATGGGTACGTCGTTGAATCCGTTGGCGAAGGCTTGCAGTGCGTTGGTGGCGAGACCCGCCCACGTAGCAACGAACCCCGCGCCCTTGGCGGTCACGGCGGTGGATATGTCAGTAAAGAAGTCTGCCAGCCCGGTAGAGA
>CAYQDH010000216.1:0-8776 GCA_964416075.1 uncultured Anaerolineales bacterium
CCCCGCCGGCCAGGATCGTGCAGATCACCGCATCGGCTCCTTTGAGCGCCTCAACGCGGTCCGTAGTGGCCACAACCTGGGCAGGGTATTGCCCCTCGGCTACGATGCGCTCCACGGCGCGCTTGATGTAACTGAGGCGCTCCGGGTCGATGTCCATGAGCACCAGGGTGGCGTCCTTGAGTAACGGAAAGGTCAAGATGTCTCGGACGAGATTGCGCGTGAAACCAAAGCTACCGGCTCCGATAAAGGCGATTTTCGTCATAAGAGAACTCCCTCGATGATATAGGATTCGTGCCTCATGTTAGCAGCAACGCTCACAATACCACAATCGCTCGTGTTTATCCACCCGGCCATGATCCGAGTGCTCTCGCTCAAGATCTCATCTCGGTCCCAGGATGGGGCGCTGTGCCGCTTTGGTCAAAACGGCCATGCCTGCTAGCTCGGCCAGCATTATAGCGAGCGCGAGTGAGGGAGACAATCCCTGCTTTGACATAGCTAGGTCACTCACATAAGATATCCTGACGCTTGGATTCGAGCGGCCATTTGGTGTTCTCCCATTCTTAGGAGGTTACCACTTGTTCGTCATGGGTATCGATGTGGGGACACAAGGCGCGCGTGCGCTGGTGGCCGATCTGCAGGGGCGGGTCCTGGCCGATGCTGCCAGCGACTTCCCGGCCTCTGACCTGGCTGCGCCACGTCCCGGCTACTTTGAGCAAGATCCTCGTCATTGGCGCGAGGCGGTATTCGGTGCGCTGACCCAAGCCATGGATCGTTTCCGAAATGCAGGACACCATGCGGAAGAGATCGCGGCGCTCTCCGTCACGTCCACTTCGGGCACGATGTGCCTGGTCGATGAGGGGGGGGAGCCCATCGGCTCGGCCATCATGTATTCCGATGCTCGCTCCAGCGGCGTCGCCGAGCGGGTGCAGTCGGCGGGTGCGGCTGTGGCTGACAAGCTTGGCACTCGCTTCAATGCCTCCTTTGCCTTGAGTAAAGTATACTGGGTATACCGTCTTGAGCCAGAGCGCTTGGCCCGGGCCCGGTGGTTCGTCAGCCCTACCGACCTGGTCATCGGGTGGCTTTCCGGCGAATGGGGCGTTACCGACTGGACCAATGCCCTCAAATGGGGCTATGATGTCGCTGCCCTAGAGTGGCCATCCTTTATCACCGAGACCTTGGGCCTTCCGGTCGACCGTTTCCCCCGAGTGCAAGCGCCAGGGACCATGATCGGTGTAGTGGCACCGCATGTAGCAGTCCGGACGGGCCTCGACGTGCGCACGCGCGTCGTGGCCGGAGCCACAGATGGCACGGCCTCGCAAATAGCCAGCGGAGCAGTGTTGCCCGGCGAGTGGAACAGCACCCTGGGCACGACGCTGGTGCTCAAGGGAGTGAGTACCTCGCTCTTGAGGGATCCTCTCGGCCGACTATACTGCCACCGCCATGCGGACAGTTCGGGTGCGCAGCCCCTCTGGCTGCCCGGGGGAGCTAGCAGCACAGGAGGTGATTGCCTGGCTCAGCGCTTTGCCGCGGAGCGATTGGAGCATCTCAATGCAGCGGCGCTGGGATTTAGCCCCACCGATCTCCTGATCTATCCCCTGGTGCGGCGGGGAGAGCGCTTGCCCTTTCTGAATGCGGACGCCACCGGTTTCATCCTGGGTGAGGCTTCCACTGAAGAAGCCTTTTATGCGGCACATCTGGAGGGACTGGCTTATGTGGAAAAGCTCTGCTACCAGGTGGTCGAGTCCCTCGGGGGTTCCGTGGGCGACGCACTGTATGTAGCCGGGGGAGGTACCCATAGCGTCGCGGGGCTGCAGATACGCGCCGATGTGTTGGGCAAGCAACTGCGCGTTCCCGACGTTCCTCTGGGAGCCATGGGCGCGGCAGTCCTGGCAGCGCGTGGTTGCGCCTACGGGTCTGTGGCTGAGGCGGTGCGCGAGATGGTGCATTGCCAACAACATGTAGACCCGCGGCCGGGGTATCAAGCCGCCTATGGAGAACGTTATCGGGGCTTTGTCGCGGCCTGTCACGAGCACGGGTATTTACCATGAGCATATTCAAGGATTGCGATATACGCGGCGTCTACGACACCGAGCTGAATGAGCAAACCGCCTACCATTTGGGACGGGCAGTGGCCAGCCGCTTGGGTGAGCGACGCGTGGTGGTGGGCGGCGACCTGCGCACCAGCACGCCCGGACTCAAGGCGGCGCTGATCGACGGCCTGGTGGCCAGCGGCGGAGATGTCATTGATCTCGGCATCATCCCTACCCCCGCCCTATACTTTGGCAAGAGGGTCACTCATGCGGCCGGCGGGGTCATGGTCACGGCTTCACATAATCCTGCGAAATACAATGGTTTCAAGCTGATGTTTGGAGATTTGCCCGTCACACCGGAGGATCTGGACGCCGTGGCCCAGCAGATGGCCGCGAGAGCTTACAGGGATGGACAGGGGACGTGCCGCCAGGAAGGGATCCTGGATGCTTACACCGATTCACTCGTGGCCGCTTTCCCCGACCTCCTGCCTCGCTCTGTGGTTGTGGATGCGGGCAATGGTTCGCTCTGGTGGGCGGGGCCCATGGTTTTGCGCCGACTCGGCCAGGTTGTCCACGAGCTCTACTGTACGCCCGATGGCACTTTTCCCTACCGTGACCCCAACCCCTCTGTACCGGAACACCTGGGCGATCTGGTGCGTTGCGTGGTGTCAGGGGGGGCTGCACTGGGCGTTGCCTATGATGGCGATGGAGATCGCGTCATCTTGGTGGATGATCTCGGTCGAGTGCAGCCCGCTGATCGCACGCTGGTGCTCCTGATCCGGCATTTGCTGACGCAGCACCCGGGCGGCAAGGTCGTCTATGACCTGAAATGCTCCTCCGTGGTTGCCGAGGAAGTACTGGCCCTGGGTGGGCAGCCGCTCATGGAAAGGGCAGGGCACGCTTTCATTAAGCGGCGTCTCTTGGCTGAAGACGCTATCTTGGGCGGAGAGGTCAGTGGCCACTATTTCTTTGGCGCCCTGGGCGGCGACGATGCACTGTATGCTACTCTGCTGCTTCTACGCGTGCTGGACGCTATCGGACAGGGCGCCGCGATGGCTATGGATTCGGTGCCCAGCTATCCCATCACGCCAGATATTCGCGTGCCGTGCCCACGCGAGCGGGCCGACGCTATTCTACAACAACTAGAGACTGCGTTTGCTGAATACCCTATAAACACCTTGGATGGGGTGCGCATCCAGTTCCCTGAAGGCTGGGCGCTGGTGCGCATCTCTGTGACAGAGCCTCTGATTACGCTGCGGTTCGAGACTCGTACGGCCGAGCAACTGTCTCAGATTCAGCATCTTGTACGACAGCGTACTCCCTTACTCGATGAGTTGCTGAATAAGCGCTAGACGAAAAACAAGCAACAGGCAGGGTGATGATGTCAATCGATCCCAAGGAGCATATGATCGAGATCGCGGCCCTGATCTATGGCCGCTTTCTGAGCAACTCGGCGGGTGGGAATATCAGCTTGCGCCACGACGGGCGCATCTATGTATCCCCTCGTTACATGGGCTCGCTGTATCGCTATAATATCCGGCCCGAGCAGATATCCGTGCTGGATGAGGCGCACCGTGTCGTGGAGGGCCCGCAGGAGCTCTCTCGCGAGATTCGCATGCACCTGGCCGTCTACGATCACCTGCCCGAAGTGGGCTCCGTGATCCATGCCCATCCTCGCTGGTTGATGGTCTACGCTGCGGCCGGGCGCACCATGAAGCCCGTGCTCGAATTCACAGACAAGTTTGGCGATGTCGAATGCATCCCCGAATCGGTGGCGCACACGCAGGAACTGGCCGATCACGTGGTGGGGGTGGCTCAGCGGCGCCGCGACCAACTGAACCGTGTCGCGTTGGGCATCATCCTGCCGCGACACGGTGTGGCCATTCTTGCGCATGACCTGGACAATGCCTACGATACCCTCGAACGCCTGGAGGATAACGCGCGCTGTACCCTATTTTCGCGGTTACTCCCGCCCGAGGGCTGAATGATCCTGACTCTCACCCCTAACACGGCGCTGGACCGCGTGATCTTTGTCGATGATTTCGCCTTTGGCGAGACGAGTCGCGCCAGTATGGTGGTGGACGGCATGGGGGGTAAAGGCACCATCACGTCCTTGGTGCTCGGGCAATTGGGCACCCCAAGCTTGGCCACTGGCTTTGTCGGCGGTACAACGGGGCGTCGCCTGGAAGAGATGCTTCGAACGGTGGGCGCACAGACCGATTTCCTGCATGTAGCGGGGGAAACGCGCACTACCTATGTGGTGGTGCGCAATGCAGATCATGCACATGCCTCTGTTACCTCAGCGGGCCTATGCCCCGGGCCTGAAGACGCATCTCGTCTCATCGAGCACGTATCGCACCTGCTATGGCGCGCCGACTTGTTGCACTGTGCAGGGACCCTGCCGCCAGGGTTACCCATCAATTGGTACGTGGGCGTGATTCGCGAGGCCAGAGCGAGGGGCGTTTCGGTCTTGCTCGACACGAGCGATCCCTTTCTGGCCGCCACGTTGCGCAATGCGGGACCCGATGGCCTCCCGGATGTCATCAAGCCCAACGCTACTGAGGCCTCCTCGCTCCTGGGGCGCCCTATCTCTGATAGGTTACAAGCTATCGAGGCGGCGCGCGAGTTGTGCGCGTGGGGCATCGGTGCTGTGATCATTACCCTAGGGGTGGATGGAGCTGTAGCGGCGACCGGGGAAGGCCTATGGATGATCCGGCCCGTTCCTGTGCCGGTCGTCAACGCCGCAGGGGCCGGAGATGGTTTCAACGCTGGGCTCATGCAGGCCCGCCTACGGGGCGAATCGTGGCCTCTGGCTCTGCGCTGGGCCGCTGCGGTGGCCACTGCTGTGGTCATGACGCCGGGACCCGGAGAGTGTCGATTGGACGATGTGCGGGCGCTCTATCCCCGCGTGTGCGTGGAGAGGCTCAATTGACAAGGTTAGGGTTTCCTGGCATTCTGTTACGATAGCGTTTCATCTTGAGATATGATCTCGGTAGAGGAGGAGACAATGGTCGGCAAAGGCAATGTGGTCGTGGGGCAATCGGGTGGGCCTACGGCCGTGATTAACAATAGCCTGGTAGGTGTGGTGCATGAGGCGATGCAACAATCGCAGATGGGTGAGATCCTGGGTATGCTGCATGGCATTGCGGGCATTCTCAACGAAGAGTTCATCGATCTGAGACGCGAATCGGCACAAACGTTGCAGGTGCTGCGCAATACCCCCGCCTCGGCGCTGGGTACGGTGCGGTATCGGGTCAAGGACACGGACTATGAGCGCATTCTGGAGATCTTTAGAGCGTATGACGTACGCTACTTTTTCTACATCGGGGGCAACGATTCGGCGGATACCACGCACAAGATGCATCTGATGGCTGAGCAGATGGGCTATGAGCTCCATGCGATCGGGATTCCCAAGACGGTCGATAACGACCTGAACCGCACCGACCACTGCCCCGGCTACGGCAGTGCTGCACGCTTTGTGGCCGCCGCCGTGCGCAATACGGGTTATGATACCATTGCCATGGGCGATACTGGCCCCATCAAGATCATGGAGATTATGGGGCGGAATGCGGGCTGGTTGACCGCATCCTCTGTGTTGGCAAAGTCAAAGCCCGATGATCCACCCAACCTGATATATGTCCCAGAGCGGGGCGTTGCCCCCGATAGGATTGTAGCTGATGTGCGTGACTGCTATGAGCGGTTGGGCTATTGCGTCATCGCCGTGAGCGAAGGCCTCAAGGATGACAAGGGGAACGACATTGCCGCGGGTCGCACGACCGAGGTCGACGCGTTTGGACACGCCCGCAAGGGCGGTGTCGCCGAGTACCTGGAAGCCCTGTTAAGGAACGCCTTTGGCTTTACCATTCGCTATGACAAGCCCGGATATCTGCAACGTTCCTTCGGGGAGTTGATTTCCTCGACGGATCGTGAAGAGGCCTACGAGGCGGGGCGCGCTGCCGTTCGCGCCGCAGTAAACGGGAACACGGACAAAGAAGTTGTTCTAGTGCGGATACCGGGCTCCAGTTATCGCCTGGAAATGGGCCTGGCGCCGCTGGACCAAGTGGCCAATATCGAGCGCAAGCTGCCCCCGGAGTTCATCAACGCTGAGGGGAATGGAGTGACCGATGCTTTTGTGGAGTATGCACGCCCGCTCATCGGTGAACCCCTCATGCCCTACGCTCGCCTGGAAGGGCATCGAGTAGCTGTGCGAACCAAGCACGGCTGAAAAGGTGGTTTGCAGCGAGGATGTTGCACGAGGGGTATCCGGCGTAGCTGGACAGAGAATGGGCCGGGGCATCTGCCCCGGCCCAGCCGCGTCTTGAAACTAATCGTACCTAGACCAACAACCGTTGTCATACAGCACATAGATCCCGCGAATGCTGCTCCATAGCATCGACCCACCCCAAAACTGTTGCACGGAGGCCGTAAAGGGTCTTACTCCCAAAGGCCCCGGACCGCCACGCATGGATGGCCCGGCATGCCGGGCGTTTCCATGACCGCCGCCTGGTTGGTACCATCGTGCCGGAGCCATGACCGAAGGGACAAAAGCGGGCTCGGCCCCGCTCCATGTGCCAGCATAGCTCTGCCATGTGCCATTGTTATGGAGCACTAGTGTCTGGCCTGTATCCTGGCGCCAGAACATCAAGCCATCCTGGAAAGGCTTTTCTGTAGCAAAGGTGCCTTTCTCTCGCTCGGTAGGGCAACCGAGTCCATTGCGAACGGCCGAGTAGGTATTCCATACGCGGCCAAACCCGAGGAGGGGTGTGACCGCGCAGCAAGGAAGCTGCGGCTCAGGCTCCGGCTTTGGCTTGGGCGCCCCACCACTCGACACGAACTTGAGCGCATCAAAGCCAACATAGCGAGTGGCGTGGGAATCACCTGTCACATCGCTGAGGAGCACGTATTCATCGTCCCCGCCACCAAAGTAATAGGTGCCTAGGCTAACCCACTGATCGGAATAGCGGCTTTGGTCGATCGTGCGACGGTCTCGTACGCCGTTGTGAAAGATAGCATAGCTAGCACGCGTGGTGCCAAAGTAACGGCTAGCAACGTAAGCGTACACCTCCCAGTCTCCTGCAGTTTCGATGTGAGGAAACCACTTGCCCCAGCTGTATAGCTTTTGCTCGCTGTTCCAGGTCCAATAGAGATGTTCACGGTAGCCAAGCCCACGGCTATAATGGCTTCTCCGCGCGCCTCCCCAGACAAACCTGCTATCCAGTTCGTCCACAATGATCGTCTGCGGTTTGGCCGGCTCAGGAACAGGATCGGGTCCTGGGCCAGGGATCGACTCTGGGACTGGCATCTGTCCTGGGCTCGGCATTGGGCCTGGACCTGCCCCGGCCGGCGACCAGTTAAATATAACCAGCGCCTGCTCACCGGCATCATAGTACTCCAAGCGTATACTGTGATACCCCTGGCTCAAGGCCTTGGTTGCGCTAAAGCTCTTCTTCGCTTGATCTCGCCATTCGTCGAGAATCAGCCCATCATCCACCCAGAGACGAGTGCCATCGTCTGTAGTGACGTTGAAGGTGTAGGTAGCCGCATCAAAATAAGCAAGCGTAGTCCAACGCACGGAAAAGTAGCCGGAGTTTACCCCTGAGCCAGGCGGGTTATCACCCCAATCGAAGTTGATGGCCGCATCCATGCGCACGAGCGCTGGAGATCCGGAGAGGTTGGTGTTATTGTAGTATTCTCCGCGCCAGGGGGCTGGTGTCTGTGCGGATGTCGTGGGCACGGACAGCAACAGGCTGGCCAGCAAAAGCATCATCAGCCCAATGCTAAGGGTGGAGCGCGCCCTACGCCGCCAAGAGCTCATGCCGATAGTGGTCACCACCGATTCCCCTTTCCTGACAGGCCTCTGAATTCCTGGAAGGCTATCACATCTACGCCCGCCTTCCGGCGCAGGCCCAAACCCTTTCTGCGCAATACCACTTCACATGCTCATTTTCCTGATTATAGCATGCCTACAGGCGCGCTACAATAGACAGAGGTTCTTTTTGGGCCTAACCCACGTTGATGGCATACATGAGCAGATCAAGCCTGTCTGCACATGTTACCTTGTCCTATTCTCTGCATCATAGGGGCAGGCCATTTTATCTGTCAGATATTCCAGTATTTGGCAAGAATGTGCGTATCAGGGCGAGAATATCTGGTCAGCGCTGAGGATCGTTTCGGCGATGGTGTACATATTAGAGACAGCCCCCACGGCAAGGTGCTCCTTCAGCTCATAGTATGCCAAGCAGGTACCACAGATCAGGATCTCCACCCCTTTGGCCTCCAATGTCTTGAGATCCTCTAGAATAGGCGAGTCTTCGATGGTCAGCTTGACCCCAGTATTGTAAAAGACGATCGCCCGAGGCAGAGATGTCATCTCAGTGAGGGTATGGAAAAAGGTGCGTATCAGGATAGCCCCCAGTTCGGGTTCGCCACGGCCCATTTGGTCCCCGGCTATCACCAGAACCCTCTGCTGTGCCTCCGGTGTCGCGCAGACCATCATCTCCGGCGTGATCTCGGGTTCCTCGCTGGTAACCTGTCCTTTGGTCAAATGCAAAACAAACCATTCTCCGCTCTTGTCTGCAACGGCGCGCCATCCCGCACGCTCGGCCAGGCGTCGTACATTAGCCACCTGGTCTGCTCCGGTCAGCAGAACATCCACCGCCGCCTGCTCGCGCATCGCATTGCGTGTGAGGATGACCGGCTGTGGGCAAGGCAATCCTCGTGCGTCTATCGTCTTTACCATAACCAGC
>CAYQDH010000217.1:0-8684 GCA_964416075.1 uncultured Anaerolineales bacterium
GTGACACGCCAGGGTGGGATCACTGCGTTGGCGTTCAGCCCAGATGGACGCTGGTTGGCCACTGGCGCCATGGACCGGACGGCCCGACTGTGGGACATGGAGAACCCGATGGGCGAGGCGGTGGTGCTGGCCGACCACGGTGGGGGGATCTTGGCGGTGGCGTTCAGTCCGGATGGACGCTGGTTGGCTACTGGGGCCATGGACTGGACGGCCCGGCTGTGGGACATGCAGAATCTCCAGGCCGAGCCTGTGGTGCTGGCCTACCACAAAGATGGGGTCACTGCGCTGGCGTTCAGTCCGGATGGGCGCTGGTTGGCTACGGGGTCATCGGATAAGACGGTCCGGCTATGGGACATGGAGCACCTGACCGCTGAGCCACTGGTGCTCGTCGGCCACGACGATTCGGTCACTGCCCTGGCGTTCAGCCCGGATGGCCACTGGCTAGTTAGTGGGTCCAATGACGACACAGCGCGACTGTGGGATATGCAGAACCCGCAGGCCAAGCCAATGGTGCTGGTCGGCCACAGGGGATTGCTCAATGCCCTGGCGTTCAGCCCGGACGGCCGCTACCTGGCCGCCGGATCAAGGGACCAGACGGCCTGGTTGTGGGATGTGCAAAACCTGCAGGCGCAACCAGTGGCGCTGACTGGCCATGAGGGCCTGGTCTTTGCCCTGGTCTTCAGTCCGGATGGCCGCTGGCTGGCCACCGGATCGGAGGACACCGCTGCACGGCTTTGGCATCTGCGGATCGAGGACTTGATCGATCTCGCCTGCCGCGCGGCTGGGCGGAACCTGACCTGGCAGGAGTGGGATCGCTATATCCCTGGCCAACCCTACCAACCGACTTGTGCTCAGTGGCCGATACACCCGAGCGCGGTCAGCGCGATGGTGCAGCGAGCGATGACGCTCGCGCAGCAGGGCGACCGCCCCGGCGCGATTGCGGTGTTTGGGGAGGCTCTAGCCATCGATCCCAGCCTGAGCTCCTATCCGGAGGCTTTACAGAGTTCGCTGTCTCCCTTGCTTGACGAGGGTTCTTACGCCAAAGCTATGCGCGTCGCCGACGCTGTGTTGCTCGTCCGGCCGACATACGATATCACGGCGACGCTTTCGTCCGCGTCGTGGAACCGCATCTGCTGGGAGGGCGCTCTGGGCGGTGCGGCGGCCGAGGTGTTGCCCGCCTGTGAACGGAGTGTAACCCTGGAACCAGACGATGGCGACGTCCGCGACAGCCGTGGTCTGGCCCGCGCCCTCACGGGTGACACAGAGGGCGCCATCAAGGATTTCCAGGCCTACGTCGATTGGCCCGCGAAGGTGGACCTACTCGGCGAGAAGACACCCAGACGCCAGGCCTGGATCGATGCGCTGCGCGCGGGCAAGAACCCCTTTGACGAGGCGACCCTGGCGGCCCTGCGAAACGAGTGATAACTTTACGTACCTTGGAGTATCGCCCATGCCTGCTCGAGATGCCGTACCGGTGGTCTTGTTAGCTTTCGCCAACAGCGCGGCCAACCCGCTGCCGTCGTTGGCGGAGGAGTATCGCCGCCTGGACAAGATTCTGCGCGCGGCGCAGGAGCGCGGCTATTGCGAACTGGTGACCAAGCCCTTTGCCACCGTGGACGACATCCTGGACGCCTTCCAGAACGAGCGGTACCGCGGGCGCATCGCCGTGTTGCACTATGCGGGGCATGCCGACGACTACCAGCTGTTCCTGGAGGGCGCGGGCGGCGTGGGGGTTGTTGCCGACGCCGGGGGGCTGGCCGCCTTCCTGGGCCAGCAAAAGGGCTTGCAGTTGGTCTTTCTCAACGCCTGCTCCACGCGGGCGCAGGTGCAGGGGCTGCTCGATGCCGGGGTGGCGGTGGTGGTGGCCACCGACCAGGCCATCGATGATGGGGTGGCCAGCGAGTTCGCCGGGCGATTCTACGAGTCCCTGGCGAATGGCGATAGCATCCGCGTGGCGTTCGACAAGGCGGCGGGGGCGGTGCGTTTCGCGCGGGGCAGCGAGACGAGGGGGTTGTTCCTGGTGGGCGCCAGGGACAAGCCGGAGGCGGCGCACTGGCCCTGGGCGCTCTACGAGCGGGCGGAGGCGCCCGACGCGGCGGGGTGGAACCTCTTTTCGGCGGCGGTGCGCGAGCGGCTGCCCTACGAGCCGGAGACGGTGCTCATCCCGGCGGGGCCGTTCCTGATGGGCAGCGATGACCCCGCAGCGCCGGAGGGCGAGAGGCCCCGCCGTGAGGTGCTTCTCCCGCCCTATCGCATCGGCGTGTATCCCGTGACCAACCGCGAGTACGCCGAGTTCCTGGCCCGGCAGCGCAACCCGCTCGATTTCGCACCCCCCTTGAAGGCCGGTTGGCGCAACCTCAAGCCGCCGCAAGAGCGGCTGGACCACCCCGTCACCTGGGTGAGCTGGCGCGACGCGCTGGCCTACTGCGGCTGGCTGAGCGCCCAGAGTGGGCGCGCTTACCGCCTGCCCAGCGAGGCCGAGTGGGAGAAGGCGGCCAGTGGGGGACGGGCGACCCCCCAGGGGTCGCCGCCCCGCTACCCCTGGGGCGATGCCTGGGACCCCCAGTGCGCCAACGCCGGGAGCAGCGATACCACCCCGGTGACCGCCCACCCGGCGGGGGCCAGCGCCTACGGCGTGCAGGACCTGCAGGGCAACGCGCAAGAGTGGAGCTGTACGGTGTCCACCGCCCAATCCGGGCAGCCCGATCTCACCTTCGACTATGACCGGGAGCGCGATGGCCGCCCAGGGATGGAGCCCGACCCCCTGCCCGCCGGGGCGCGGATGGTGCACCGCGGCGGCTCCTACAGGTCGGCCCCCGCCGAGCTGCGCTGCACCACGCGGGGCCTCTCGGCGCCCGATAGCGAGGTGCCCTGGCGCGGATTTCGCGTGGCGATGAAGGTGTGATCACAGAGGAGGTCTCATGCCCCGTATCCGCCAAGACCGATCCGAGGGCCGCGCGCCCGCCACATGGCAGGACACGGTGGTCGATCGCCTGCGCGCGGGCAAGCTGGTGCCTATCCTCAGCAACGCCATCGATGGCGACCTGGCCCTGGGGGGATACGCTGCGTTGGTGCAGGCCTATGCCGACTATGGCCGCATCCCCCTGCAGGGCCGTAGCCTGGCCGAGCTCGTGCAGTTCAGGGGGATCACCGACGAGAGCATCGCCGATGCACTGGCCTTGAAAGAAGATTACGTCAGCTTTGTCAAGAGCCGCCTGTACGACCTGGCCGAGGCCGCCGGGGTGGACCGGGACAAGCTCGACGGGGTCGACGTGCAGTTCGACGACCTCAGCCTGGCGCAGATGTGCGAGCAACTCGACTTTCCCCGCCACGGCGCCAGCGGCCCTGCGGGTGCTGTGGCCGCCGAGGACAACGATGCCCTGCTGCTGCTGGCGGGCCTCGATCTGCCGATCTACCTCACCAGCAGCTACCACGAATTCCTGGAAGACGCGTTGCGCCGGGCGGGCAAGCGCCCGCGCACCGATTTCGCTCGCTGGCACAAGAACATCGAGAGCGGCGAGCGCTACCCGTCGGTGTTCGATGGGCATTACGAGCCCAGCAAACAGGAGCCCTTGGTCTACCACCTGCACGGGCTGGACCGCCACCAGGATTCGCTGGTGCTCACCGAGGACGACTATCTGACCTTCCTGGTGGCCTGCTCGCAGAACATCGGCAAGACCAGCGACCCGGTGCACGGCCGCGTGCGCCAAGCCCTCTCCGACTCTTCGCTGCTCCTTTTGGGGTTCAGGCTGCAAGAGTGGGATTTCCGCTCCCTGTTCTGGGGCCTGGTGGGGCAGCGCACGCGCACGCTCACCAGCGTGGTGTCCATCCAACTGGAGGTGAGCGAGCTGGAAAGGTCCTACCTGGACAAGTACCTGGGCACGTTCGATTTCAAGGTGGCGTGGGAGAAACTGGAAACCTACGTAGCCAGGCTGGCCAAGGAGGTGCGCCATGGCTGACCCGACGACTGGGCGCTCCAATCCCTATGTGGGGCCGCGCACCTTTGCGCGCGCCGACCGCGGGCGCTTTTTCGGTCGCGACCGCGAGGCGCGCGAGCTCCTCTCGCTGGTGATCTCGCAGCGGCTGGTGCTCTTTTACGCCCAGTCAGGGGCGGGCAAGAGCTCGCTGATCAACACGCGGCTGGCGCCCGACCTGGAAGAGGCCGGGTTCGCGGTGTTGCCCGTGGCGCGCGTGGGCGGCGAATTGCCCGCGGGCGCGGCGGTGGATAACGCTTTCCTGTATAACGTGATGATCAGCCTGGATAAGAGCAGCCGAGATCCTGGCAGGCTGGCGCACGTAGGCCTGGGCGATTTTCTGGCAGGGCTGACCAGCGACGACGGGGCAACCTACTATTACGATGAGACAGTGGCGCTGGAGGCGCCTGGCGAGGCGGCGCCCGGCGAGGCGGTGGCCGAGCCAGCGCCGGCCCTCCCCGCGGCGGGGGAGACCTACGCCGAGCCCAACTATGTGCTGATCATCGACCAGTTCGAGGAGATATTCACCAGCCACCAGGGACGCTGGCAGGAGCGCGCCGCGTTCTTTGAGCAGCTCGATGCGGCGATGCGCGCGGACCGCCGGCTGTGGGTGGTGCTCAGCCTGCGCGAGGATTACGTGGCCGCCCTGGACCCCTACGCACCCCTACTGACCGACAAGCTGCGAGCCCGCTATTACATGGAGCGCATGGGCCTGGACGCCGCGTTGCAGGCCATCCGCCAACCGGCGGAGCTGGGAGGGCGGCCCTTTGCCGAGGGGGTGGCCGAGGAGCTGGCCGAGAACCTGAGCCTGGTGCGCGTGCCCGGGCGAGAGGAGCCGCAGCCCAGCCCCTATGTGGAGCCGGTGCAGCTGCAGGTGGTGTGCTACCAGCTCTGGGAACAGGTGCGGGACAAGCCCGGTGACAAGATCGCGCAGAGCGACCTTGCGTTGGGTTATATCGACCAGGCGCTGACACGCTTTTACGAGGAGGCGTTGGCCGAGGCGCTGGCCGAGCCGGCCGCGCAGGCGGCGGGGGTGGGCGAGCGAGGCCTGCGCAACTGGTTCGACCGGGAGCTGCTCACGGCGACGGGGATCCGCAACGCTGTCTTGCGCGACGAGGGGACGGGGCGTACCGGCAGCCTGCCCAATGTGATGGTGGACAGGCTGGGGCGACGCTACCTGTTGCGCAGCGAGCCACGCGCGGGCGGAGTGTGGGTGGAGCTGGTGCACGATCGCTTTGTGGAGCCCATTCGCGAGGCCAACCGGGCCTGGCTCGCGCAGCACGAGACCCCACTTGGTGCGAGGGCCGAATCCTGGGGGGCGGCTCCCCGGGAGCAGAAACCCTATTTCCTGTTGGTAGGGCCGCCGCTGGAGGAGGCCAAAGCCAGGCTGGCGCGCTCTCCGGATGAGCTATCGAGACTGGAGCAAAATTTCATCCTGGAAAGCGAGGCTGTGGAGAAGCGCCATAGGGAGCTTCAGGATGCGGAAACCCTGGTCAAGCTGGAGCGCGACAAGTACTTGTCCGAGGCCGGGTGGGGCATCATCTTGGCGGCGGATGAGGATCCTGCGCGTGCGCAGGCGATCCGGCTCGCGCTCAAGCCCTTGCTGGACTTGCGGCGAGACCAAGCGACGCTCAAAGATGGGCGATACTACCACGAATTCACGGGAGAGAAGGGCTACCGCCAAGGGGAGACGGCGCGCCAATTTCTGGCTCGCCAGGGCTGCGGCCCCGGCCAGACGGACCCCGCCCGGGCGCCTTACTACCTTCTCCTGGTCGGCGACCCTGAGGCGATCGCCTACGAGTTTCAGCACCAGATGGACGTATCTCACGCTGTGGGGCGCATCTGGTTCAGTGGGGAGCGGAGCGAGGAGGATTTCGCGCGCTATGCACGAAGCGTGGTAGAGGCGGAGACAGGCATTCGCACCCTCGAGCGCAAGGTGGCGCTCTTTGCACCCACCAACCGGGATGATCCGGCCACGCTGGCGCTGACGAATGGCATGATCAAGCCCTTGGGTGCATGGCTGGAAGCCGAGCGAATCGATTGGCCGGTCAAGACCTATACGGGGGTCGATGCGACCAAGGCCGCGCTCCGCGAGCTGCTGGGTGGCGCGGAAGCGCCCGCGCTCTTGTGGGCCGGGGGCAGCGGCATGACCTTCCCGCGCGACAGCCCGGACCGGCAGATCAACGATCAGGGGGCGCTGATCTGCCAGGACTGGTCGGGAAAGCGGGGCTCGCCGCGGCGAGGCGACTATTTCAGCGCTGATGATCTCGCGGCGGGGGCCATGCCGCACGGCCTGATCATGGTGTGCGCCAGCGACTATAGCGCGGGCACCCCCGCCTACAACGACCTGGAGCCGGCAACAGGCACGGGCTCCGCCCGTCGCCCCATATTGGCGCGCCATGCCTTTGTCGCCCGACTGCCGCAGCGGCTGCTGGCGCACCCCAACGGCGGTGCGCTGGCGGTGATCGGCCGGGTGAGTGGGCGAGGCTCCGGCGAGGGGATACGGGCAGATGCACCGCCGCAGCCCGATGCCGCCGGCTATGCCTCCACACGCGCATCGACCTGGGGGGCGGGGGCTGGCGCTGAGGCGAGCGGCGTCCCGCTGGAGATCATGCAGCAGGTGCTGTCCAGGCTCCTGGATGGCTACCCTGTGGGCGCCACATTGGACCCCCTCAACCGGCTCTATGCGGAACTGGTGACGGGCCTGAGCTCCTCGATGACTGGGACTGGCTCGTCCTCGGAAGAGACGCAGGAAAGCATGGAGCAGGCCTGGCGAACGGTCGTGCAGGCGCGGGGCTGGGTGGTGGTGGGGGACCCGGCTGTGCGCCTCATGGTGGCGGGCATGGGCCCCAAGACCGAGATCCTGCGCACCCTTTACGATATCGACGCGCAGATGACGGAGGGCGCCCGATTGGCGCGCGCAGGCGACCTGGCCGGAGCGGAGGCCAGGTATTTTGGTGCGCTGGCGCTCGACCCGGGATTACGCATCGTTCCGCTAGAGCTCGTGCAGCAGGGACATATCCGGGCGCTCTTGGAGCGGGCAAGGCGGGCAGCGGGCGATGGGAGCTACGAGGAGGCCGTGGGGCTCTTTCAGCGGGCTCGCGAGCTCGACCCACAATTGCAGCTGGACCCCGAGAAAGAGGCGGGGCGGCTGCTGGCGCCGGCGATGGCCAGGCAGGCCCGCGAAGCCGTGGAGGCTGGCGAGGTCGACAGGGCTCGGGGGCTGTACCGAGAGGCCAGGAGGCTCGATCCTACCCTCAAGGTGTACCCGAGGCGGGAGATTCGCCGCGCTGCGCCCGCGCTGGTGCTCAAGGGCCGCGCCAAGGCCGAGGCGGGCGATCTGCAGGGGGCGCTGGCCCTGTTCGATGAGGCCAAGAAGCTGGACCCCAAGAGGGCCACACACGATGCGGGGGCCGCGCTGCTGGAGATCGGGGAGTCGCGCGCGCGACAGGGGGATATCGCGTGGGCGGTTTCCCTGTTCCAGCAGGCCGTGGCCATCGACCCTTCCCTGAGCCTGGACCCCCAGAAAAAGGCCGGCCAGCTGCGGGCGAGCGCCCTGGTCGAGGAGGGCCGGAGATTGGTGCGCCGCGGGGAGGAGGCCGAGGCCCTCGCTGCGTTCGAGCAGGCCAGCCAGCTGGACCCCGACTTACGGCTGGATCCCGAAGCGGAAATGAGTCGCGCTCCCCGCCTGCTGCCAAGCTTTGGGCTCAAGGCCAAGCTCTGGAAGCCGGGCCAGGCGCTGCGCATCCGCTTCTTGGACGGAACCCCTGAGCAGCGGGCGCAAGTGATACCGCTGGCCCGAGAGTGGACCCGCTACGCCAATATCCGGTTCGTGTTCGGCGACGACCCCGATGCAGAGATACGCATCTCTTTCGACCCCGGCATGGGCGCGTGGTCCTATCTGGGCACGGATGCCCTGAATATCGCTCGCAACGAGGCCACCATGAACCTGGGCTGGATCGATGGCAGCTCGGTGCTCAAGCAGTTTGGGCACTTATTAGGGTTGATAAACGAACACCAGCAGCCAAATGCTGACCTCGGCTGGAACGAAGAGGCCGTCCGTAAGTCCTTCCAGGGCCCGCCCAACTACTGGACAAAGGAGCAGGTGGAGCTCAATATCCTCCGTAAGTACGACCCGGATGAGATGGCCGTGGTCAAGGAATTCGATCCTAAATCCATTATGATGTATTCTTTCCCCGCGGAATGGAGTCGATACGGCGTCGGTACCGGGATGAACGAGTCACTCTCTGAGATGGACAAAGAAGCGATCGCCGAGCTCTACCCCGGCAAGGAGGGGGACTCGCCGGACGGCGAATGATGGCAGCCGAGTTGAATATTGTTCGTACCTGGGAGTATCGCTGATGCCCGATCGAGACACAAAACCGGTGATTTTGCTCGCCTTCGCCAACAGCGCGGCCAACCCGCTCCCCTCCCTGGCGGAGGAATACCGCCGCCTGGACAAGACCTTGCGCGCGGCCCAGGAGCGGGGGTATTGCGAGCTGCTCACCGCCCCCTACGCCACGGTGGACGATATCCTGGACGCCTTCCAGAACGAGCGCACCCGCGGGCGCATCGCCGTATTGCACTATGCCGGGCACGCCGATGACTTCCGGTTGTTCCTGGAGGGCGCGGGTGGCGTGGGGGTCGTTGCCGATGCCGGGGGGCTGGCCGCCTTCCTGGGCCAGCAAAAGGGCTTGCAGTTGGTCTTTC
>CAYQDH010000218.1:0-1347 GCA_964416075.1 uncultured Anaerolineales bacterium
GGTGGGCATCATCGCCTCGATGGTCGCCCTCAACTGGCGGTTGACGCTGGCTGCCTTTGCCGTTTTGCCCTTGGTGGCTGTGGTGGTGGTCTTTTTCTCCCTCCGCGTGAGAGCAGCTTTCCGGCGCACCCGCCAGACGATCGGTCAGGTGAGCGCCGAGTTGCAGGAGAATATCTCGGGGGTGCGCGAGGTCCAGGCTTTCAACCGCGAAGAGGCCAGCATGTCCGAATTCCAGGCGGTCAACGCTCAGAATCTCTCGGCCAACGTACAGGCCGAGACGCTGGGCGCGATCTTTATGCCCGTGTTGGATGTGCTGAGCACAATAGCCCTGGCTTCCGTGGTTGGGTACGGTGGATACCTGGTGCTGCGCTTTAGCCCTCCCTTGGCTACCATCGGCGTCATCGTGGCCTTTCTCACTTATGTGCGCCGCTTTTACCAGCCCATTCGCGAGCTAGCGCAACTTTTCGGGCAGCTCCAGTCGGCGCTGGCCGGCTCGGAGCGCATCTTTGAGCTGCTGGACGTGGAGCCGGACATCGTGGAGGCGCCCCAGGCCATCACCCTGCCCCCGATCACAGGGCACGTGGCCTACGATCATGTCTCCTTCCGCTACCAGGATGACACGCCGGTGCTGCAAGATATCTCGGCGGAGGCGGCGCCCGGGCAAACGATCGCCATCGTCGGTCCGACCGGCGCAGGCAAAACGACGCTGGTGAACCTACTGCCGCGCTTTTACGACGTCCGGGAGGGCCGTGTGACCGTGGATGGCTACGATGTGCGCGACGTCAAGCTGGATAGCCTGCGCCTACAGATCGGCGTGGTGCCACAGGACACTTTTCTCTTTGCCGGCACGGTGATGGAGAACATCCGCTATGGGCGCATCGAGGCTAGCGATGACGAGGTGATCGCGGCCGCCAAAATGGCCAATGCTCACCCCTTCATCGAGCGCCTGCCCCAGGGATACCAGACCCAGGTGGGAGAGCGCGGCGCCACCTTGAGCCGAGGTAACCGCCAGTTGCTGGCCATCGCTCGGGTGATCCTCAAGGACCCGCGCATCCTCATCCTCGACGAAGCGACGAGCTCCGTCGACACGCGCACCGAGCTGCTGATCCAAAAAGCGCTGAACGAGCTGATGAAGGATCGCACCAGCCTGGTGATTGCCCACCGCCTGAGCACAGTGCGCCATGCCCACCGAATCTTGGTGCTCAACGAGGGCCGAATCGTAGAACGGGGCACACACGAGGAGCTGTTGGGCCTGGGCGGGGTCTATCACGAGCTCTATATGAGCCAGTTCCGGCGGCAGGAAGCCGTGGGGCGGCAGGAAGCCGTGGGGCGGCAGGAAGCCGTGGG
>CAYQDH010000218.1:1447-8663 GCA_964416075.1 uncultured Anaerolineales bacterium
AGGAAGCCGTGGGGCGGCAGGAAGCCGTGGGGCGGCAGGAAGCCGTGGGGCGGCAAGATGCCGTAGAGCCGCAGGAAACGTCCGCACAGGACGCTGCCGAAGCGGGAACTCTTGCTGCAACCACCGAAGCCTAGCCCACCAAGGATGCGATCATGACGATTTTGCTCCGATGCTGCATCCTGGTGTTTTTGGGTTTTGGGCTGTTGTCCCGCCCCGCCAGCCTGTCAGGACCCATGGCCGAGCGGGCGTTGGCGCCAGGCCCGCATGCCCTCGCCCTTGGGACCCCACCGCATGCTGTGGCGGCGGCCGCCATCGCGGCACCCGCCATCGCGGCACCCGCCATCGCGGCCGCTGCAACCATCACCCCCACCCACCCGTCGAGCGCCGCGCCATGGTGGGCTGATTACCCGGCGCCCCCGTGGGCCGAAAGCCATGCCCCCTATACCCCCTCCTATCGTGGGTATCCGGCCCCATGGGATACCCCTCTTTTCGGCGAGGTACGCGACCAAGCCACTGGCCGGCCAGTGGCCAACCCTCTCGTTCAACTGCACACAGGCGGGTCGACGCCGCGCCTGGTGCGCCCCGACGAACTTGGGCGATTCGTGGTTGCGGACGTCGATTCGGTCCAGAGCCTGCTGGTCAAGGCCCCGGGCTATAGGCGCCTCTCGGTTCCTATCACGGATACAACGGCCGTCGCGCTGAGCCTGGAGCCCTTCCAGGCGCGGGGCATCTATATCCCCTTTGGCTTGCTAGCCGTCCCAGAGCGAGTGATCGAGCTCCTGGACATGATCGATAGGACAGAGCTCAATGCCGTGGTGGTGGATGTCAAGAGCGACTATGCCCGGCTGGCCTGGCCGAGCAAGGTGACGCTGGCGGTAGAGGCCGGGGCCGACCAACCCGGGCTCATGGACCTCACCCAGTTCGTGAGCGAGTGTCGCAAGCGCGATATCTATGCTATCGCGCGCATGGTGATATTCAAAGACGACCGGCTGGCCAGGGCGCGCCCAGATCTGGCGGTCAAGCGGGTCGATGGCCGGCCTTATGTTGACTGGGAGGATCTGCAGTGGAGCGATCCCTTCCGCGGAGAAGTGCGCCAGTATAACCTGGATCTGCTCCAAGAAGTCATCGCCCTGGGGTTCGATGAGGTACAATTCGACTATTTGCGCTTTCCCTCGGACGGCAAGATCACGAGCCTAGCCTACGCCCAGGAAAGCACCCTGGAGAGCCGCACGGCGACCATGGCGGAATTCTGCCGCCAGGCCCACGAGCTGACCAACTTGTCCCCCGCGTTTCTCTCGGCGGATGTGTTCGGCCTCACGGTGTGGGTCGAATCGGGAGACATGGGCATCGGGCAGAGGCTCGAGGACATAGCTCCTTATATGGACTATATGTCGCCCATGCTCTACCCTTCCACCTTCATCCCCGGCAACCTGGGCCTGGACGCGCCCCTGCTCTATCCCTACGAGGTGATCAACCGCAGCGTGGAGCGCGAGCAAGAGCGCAGCGCTACCTTGGTACGGCCCTGGCTGCAGCACTATACGTTGGGCGGGGTGGATTACGGTCCCGTGGAGTTGCTCAAGCAGAAAAGGGGCGCCGAGGATGCCGGGAGCTCGGGCTGGATCTACTGGAACGCCGCCGGCCGCTATCGCCCCGAGATTTTCGAGCCAGGCGCCTACGAGCGGTATCTCGCACCGGCGCAGACGCCCCAGCCATAGCATGGCGCCCCCGCACGGGACAGCAGTATTTACTGGCCTGGTCTTCCTTCCAGGAAGACAAAACTGCCGCCTCATCAATCGTTCTCAAAGTATCTCATCCCCTCGATGAGACCTACCTGTTCCGCGATCTTGCGAGCCACGCGATCCCGCGCCGCGCTATCCACAGTCCCCCGAGCCAGATCATGTTGCCTGAGGATGCGGTCTGCGATGAGGCCCACGGCAAGGGTATCGCGCCCGGCATACTTGTCCTCGCCAGCGATATCCAGGATAGTGCGCTCGATAGATTCGGGCGTTAGTGAGCTTAGTATATCGTCGACCGATGTCACAATGTCTGCTACCTCCACCGGGTTCTGGCCGTATCACCAGATAGCGCCCGCACGGGAGCTCTTGGCCCCATGCGGGTCTCATTGGAGCGCGTGTAGGCCTTACATGCCTGCCGGACCTAATGTCTTCCTTCCAGGAAGACGAAATCGCCCCCTCATCAAGAATCCGCTTCGACGTACTTGACGCCGGGTGTCTGAGCCACCGTATCCCTGATCGCCTGCTGAAGACGCAGGAAGGCCTCCCACCCCTCAGAGCCGGTCCCCACATCCTCGCCCTGGGTCACGGTGTCGACGATGCGATTGACCATGATCCCCGGATCATCGGCAGACTGGGTCTTGGCCAGCTCCAGGATGATCTCTCGTAAGCGAGTGGGTGTGAGGGCAGCTACAATCTGTTCCACACGTTCGTTCATCCTTCGACCCCCTCGGTTCTCTTGCTTCGTCTTCCTTCCAGGAAGACAAAATCGCCCCCTCATCAATCGCGTGAGTGAACGTACTTCATCCCCTGGTTCTGGGCCACGCCGTCCTGGATGGCCTGCTTGAGGCGTTGATAGCTTCTGAACCGCGCACTCCCCTCGCCCAGGTCCGCCTCCGCGGCGAGAGCGCCCACGATGGACTCCAAGCTGACGCCGGAGCGGTTCTCCTGGGGCTGCCCCGCGGACAAGCCCAGGATGACCTCTCGCAGGCGCTCCGGCGTGAGCTGAGAAATGATCTCGGACAACCTGTCTGCGCCCAATCCCGATCTCCTTGTCTGTCCGTGTCTCTGATCCAAGCTTGCACCAGCGTCTCGACCTGGTCGCGGACTCTTGGGCCAGCTTCTATTCCTGCGATCCTTCCAAGGCAGCCGGATCCCTATTGCACCGGGCGTGGCACGTCAGGATAGCGTTTGTAATAGCCATCCACAAAAGCCACCAGCTCGGGATCAGAAGCCACGTCAGGACCTAGCGAAAAGGTGGTGAGTGTCGACTCGCAGTGGTAGGCCTCGCTATCCAGGCTCACATCCAGCCTCCCTATCCACTCACCATCATAGCCCGCCTGCACGATGACGGTGTGACCGATAATATCCGGGGTCTCCATCAGGCTACGAGACTTGCCCCCCACGATCACGCTGATGCCCGGGACCGACTGGGCCAGGCTGCGGTCCGCTTCGAGGCCCAGGCGAGAGAGCACGATAGTGACATCGCTCTGCTCCTGCAATTCGGGGAGGTGCTTGCGCACGCTCTCCACCGGGTCCAAAACATCGGCCACCTGCAGAACGCCGGGAGCATTGCCCGTCTCCAGGTCGGTGACGCCCAGGATGCCATAGCGCACACCATCCCTCTCCAGGATGGTGTAGGGCGGCAGAAGCAGCTTGCCGTCCTTGCCCACAAGGTTGCAGGCCAGGATAGGGAACTTGGCTTCCGCGACGCGGGCCAGGAAGGGTTCCATGCCCCTCGACAGGTCGGCGCGCCCCACGACCATGGCATCGTAGCCCAGCAGGTTCATGACCTCGATGATCACCCGGCCCTCGGATGCCCGCGCCAGAGACTGGCCAAAGAGCGTGCCCCCGCCATCGAGCACGAGCACGGTGTTCTTGGCGTTGGCGCGAACGGCCTTGATTTTGGTGGCCCGCCGGGCCACCCCACCCTTGGGGACGCCTCAACCGCAGGGATCCACATAGCCGCTCGAGTCGTTGGTGTGCAGGATGATCAGTTGTAAGCCCCCACTTAGTGGGGAGCTCGTCGCTGGCTTGGCCTCGCCTCCTGTGATGGGCGTAGGGCTGAGAGCGGCCGGTCCTTTTGGCGCACAGGCTGCGACCAAGCCACCCGCCAGCAATAGGGTCATCTGCTTCACAAATGTTCGGCGATTCATAGGGTTCCTCTTGGTAGATTGTATGTGTTCAGGTGATCCAGAAAGTACGAGCCGAGAAACAGCGCCCCCAGGGGGCCCTTCTGACATCTAGTCGGCCTCCTGAGGTTGGGGGATGACCTGGCGTGGCGCCTGCGCTGTAGACGCAGCCTGCTCCTCAGCGATCAGCGCAACGCCGCGTGAGAAAGCACCCACGATCAAGGGTTTCAGCACAATAAAGGATCCCATGAGGATCGAATAGAGGGGAGCGGTGATCAATCCGGCGCTGAACAAAAGGTTTTCGGTGATGACACTCGTGCTAAATTTCGAGGTCAGGCCAATACCCATGATCAGCGACTGGCGCTTGCCCAGCAGCTTGCTGAACAGCAGATAGGAAACGGACAGTCGTACTCCCAGCGCAATGAGAACGACGGCCACGATGATGAGCGGGTAGGCCACCAACGCACTGAAGGACATCTTGCTGCCCAGGCTTAGAAAGAAGAAAGGCCCCAGAAAAACATTGGCGACGAAAAAGATGGGCTTTTTGTATTGCTGAAAGAGGGGCTCGGGCAAGAGCTGCTTCACGGCGATGCCGCCGAACACAGCGGCCACAACGCCCAGGTTCTCGAACCTGGCCGACCCTGCGTAGATGAAAGCGAACACAACAGCGAAAATTAGGAACGGAATGACAAAGGAATCGCCCGGTATTCTCTTCAACTGTACGCGGGTGAAGCGGCCTAATCTGCCGGCGAGCAAGGTGGCAGCCAGCAATCCAATCAGGATAAGCACAATGGATGCCGACGTCCGCCAGGGTGCGCCCTGAGAACCCCCGCCTAGGACCGCGGGCAAGGCGACCACGACTGCCAGGACCAGGATCTCAAAGATATCGTCGAACACGCCAATGCCCAGGGCTAACTGACCGAAGCGCGTCGCTTCGAGCTTGAACTCCTTGAGGATGGCCAACAGGACCACTTCACCTACTGTCCCAAAGGCCAGCCCCATCAGCAAGGCGATGGCAAACGAGTGATTCACGAAATCGGGGAGCAGAAGGAAAAAGAATAGGGCGAGGGCGGTCCCTTCCGTAAGCGTCAAGAGGATATCGCCGAAGGCGATGTGCCGCCCCAGGTGCCGGATTTCCTTCAGGTCGAGGTCCATGCCGATGGTCAGTAAGAAGAAGAGCATGCCCATCTTGGACAAAAGGGCGAAATTCTCGCTCGCAAAGGTGGCCTGGAATAGGCCCAGGGCGGTGAGGGTCATGCCCAAGATCACTACGGTAAACATCCAGGGCACGCGGGTGTATTTGTTCACCGCATAACCCACGGTGACGATGACAGCGTACGCTACGAGGGCAAGGAGAATGATATCCATATCGAGTCGCGACCCACTTTCAGGCCATAGGCCTTGGTTTTCGTCAGTACAGCCGAATCCGAACACTCTGCAGGTTGGGGGGATGAGAGTTCCCCCAACTGGACCAACATTACAACTGACATCGCGTTTGATTCGCTCTTTGTTCGCGTCGTCAGGGAATCACTTTCCAGAAACGGTGACACTCGCTGCGCCATAAGGTCGGTTGCGTCTGCCGATCAGATAGAGCGCACCCGCAAGAACGACCAGGAGCAAGGCCAAGTAGCCCAGCAATGACCAGAGGCCTGCACCGTCCACCCAAGCGCCATAGATCAATCCGGCCAGCGTGCTAAACAGCGCCACCCACACCACATAGACCCACGCCTTGAGCTTGCCGATGATGCTCGCCGTGATGATGATGCTCTGCAGGCTCAGCTCGGGGTCAGACATCAGGTAGGCCAGCAAGGGACCGCGATGCATGCCCAGGCTGAGGAACAGGTTGGCGATAGGCACCTCGACCAGGGTGGGGAAGTACATGAACACGCCGAACGCCACGCCCACCAGGTTGGCGGGCACGGTGTTGCGCCCCGCCACTGCTTGAATCCACTCGGGCTTGATGAGCGGGCGGATGACTCCCACCACGAAAACGCCCACGATCAGCAGCGGGAAGATCTGCTTGACAAAGCGCCAGGTCTCCCACAGGAACTCTTGGATCTCATAGTCATCGTAGAACTTGCGCGCCGTATACCAGGCGCCGGCCAGCACCACGATCACGCCAAACATCTTGCCCGTGAGCAGGACATCCAACCCATCAGCATGGGGCACCATCCTGGTCGCTGCTACGATGAGGGTCAGGGCGATCAGGCCCAGGGATACCCACGTCCAACGGTTATAACCCTCATCCACCTTGTTCAGGCCACGCCAGGCGGCCAAGCCGATGAGGACCAGTAGCACAATGAGGATGGCGCCCTGGGCGGTTACACCCTCCTCCCCACGGCTGGCGTCAAAGGGCACCCAGCGATAGAGCGTATCCTGGAAACGGTCCATGCCCGAGATGGGCAGGGTCACCTGTGCATAGCTGTTCGTAAAGAGTCCGATCTGCAGTGTGCCGACGATGAGCAGTGCCAGCAACAGGCCAAGGAAAAGCCACACTCGCCCTGTCACCTGGGCCTGCGCGGCAAATCCGTTGGCGCTCGCCTCCTCGTGGGCGGCGTCATCCTTGCGGAAAAGGATGGCCATGATCAGGCCGATACCGATGCCAAAGATGATCGAGAGCACAAGCCGAGCGACGGCGATATCCATGCCGAGCGCCACGCCGGTGTAGGTCAGGGCCAGGATGTTGATCGCCGGGCCGACGAACAGAAACGTGATCGCCGGGCCCAGGCCCGCCCCTTTTTTGTAGATGCTCGAAAAGAGAGGCAGGATGGTGCACGAGCACACCGCCAGGACAAAGCCGCCAATGGCCGCGGCGGGATAAGAGATGAATTTGGGAGCGTTACGCCCCAGGTAGCGCGTGACGGCTTCCTTTGGCACTAGCGCAGTCAACGCCCCAGCGATGAAAAAGGCGGGCAAAAGGCACAGCAAGACGTGCGCCGCCAGGTAGGCGGCCAGGTTGCCCAGGCCACTTTGGAACAGCGAGAGCAGGCGTGCAGCCAGATCCATAGTGTGTGCTCCTTACATTCGGAAAATTGAATGTCATAAGCTCAAAAAAAGAGACCAATAAGGGACCAGACCAGACCAGAGTCTTGGAAACCCAAAGAGCCTTTAAGATTCGCTTGTTTATCGTATCCATCCACGACCGCATCCGATCGATCTATATTCAGACTACTGAATATTATATCTCGGCCCACCGACTTGTCAAATCGTCTCCGGAGCCGTCTCCCATGAGCAGGAGCTACTGGCGTAGATCGAGCTACGCATCCAAGACATTCGATGAAGTGAATATATGCTTGCCGCTACACTTGTCAAATGGCACCACTCTGAAGAAGGTTATCTGGGAGCGGGTGG
>CAYQDH010000219.1:0-8646 GCA_964416075.1 uncultured Anaerolineales bacterium
TCATCGCGGAGACCCTTCACCCAAAATGCGGGTTCAGGGTGACAAGCGCTATCCCCTCATCCTGAACGAAGCGGCCGTCATCCTGAACGAAGTGAAGGATCTCCGCACATCATCGCGGAGACCCTTCACCCAAAATGCGGGTTCAGGGTGACAAGCGCTATCCCCTCATCCTGAACGAAGCGGCCGTCATCCTGAACGAAGTGAAGGATCTCCGCACATCATCGCGGAGACCCTTCACCCAAAATGCGGGTTCAGGGTGACAAGCGCTATCCCGTCATTCTGAACGCCCGAGGTGCTTGCCGGGTGAAGGGTCTATCCTGGCGAAAACCTTAATCCTTGAGGGAAAGGAACTATCGATAGAATGGCTACACAAACCGTTACCATGACCGTGCTCGGCATGCATTGTTCCTCCTGCGTCAAGCGCGTGGAGCGCGCCCTCTCTGCCGTGAAGGGCGTTAGGGCGGTGCAAGTGGACCTGGCCGCGAACCAGGCTCTGGTGGAGGTGGACTCGGACAAGGCCACCGCAGCGCAGCTGGGCGATGCCGTGCGCAAAATCGGCTTCCAGGTGCCCGCCTAGCGGACCCCCGCGAGCCGGAGGGGTAGCCGATGCTCGTTGCGAGAGCATACGATGAAGCAACGGTTGACATTGCTGGACCGGCCTGTTTCCCAAGGGCCGATCCGGCCACTAGCCTAGCCGGTAGAACGCCACCGCGTTGTCGCGGAACACCTTGCGCAGCTCTTCTTCCGAGCACCCCACCAGCGCCCATTCCAGCGTCTCCACCCAGCGTGTCCAGGGGCTGGCCTGCAACACCACCGGGAAATCGCCGCCAAAGATCACCCGGTCGAAGCCAAAGCTGTCGATGACGTGATCGATATAGGGCCTCAGATCGTCGCGCGACCAGTGGGCGTGGTCCGCCTCGGTGACCAGGCCCGACATCTTGCACCACACGTTGGGGAAACCGGCCAGCGTGCGCAGTTCTCCCCGCCACGGATCGAGGAGCTGATCCTTGATGTTGGGCTTGCCGATGTGGTCCAGGATGAACTGCACATTGGGACACCGGCGCACCAGCTCGATGGTGTTGGCCATCTGCAGGTGCATGATGCACAGATCGAAGGTCAGCCCATAGTCGGGCAGCGCCCGCACCCCCTGCACGAACCCCGGGCGCAGGCAGAACTCCATGTCGGGCTCGAACTGGATGATGCGCCGAATCCCCTTGACCAGCTTGTTCTGCGCCAATTGTTCCAGCTCCGGCCTCGCCGCGTCCCCTTTTTCCAGGGGCGCCCAGGAGACGATCCCCTGCAGCCGGTGGTCCTGCTGGGCCAGCTCGCTGACCCAAGCGGTCTCTTGGCGGTACTGGGCGAAATCGGCCTCCGCCTGCACAAAGACCATCTTTCCCACCGCGACCCGGCCGCAGGCCCGGTCATAGTCCGCCAGCAGGTAAGGCTTGTTGAGGAGAGGGATCGGCGCCAACCAGGGATAGCTCAGCCGCGTGGTGTCCCACACGTGCAGGTGAGTGTCGACGATCGGAAAACCGGGCATTGCTTACCTCCATCGTCAGTGTTGACCCATAGTCTAGGGCAACGTAGGCCTCTGTCGTCCCGAGTCCTCCATGGCGCGCGGCGCCATCTGGGATTGGATGACCCTCCTGTAGCGCAAGTTTTTCCTAACTTGCGGCCTGTCGTAGGTAGGAGACCGAACGACCTCTGCTCGCCTCACGGAGGCCCTTCGCCCAAGAGTCGGGCTCAGGGCAACCGTCGCGGCTGTAGCCTCACTTGGACCCCGCGATGACGGTGGTCTTGCCCAGGCCCTCGGGGCCCATCCCCTGGTAGCCCCCGTCCACCGCCAGGTCGGTGGCGGTGATGAACGAGGCGTCATCGCTCAACAAAAAGAGGGTGGGGCCCGCGCATTCGACCGGCTCGCCACAGCGACCCAGCATGTGATATTCACCCCAGATGGGATCCCACTTTTCGCGGCCCCCGCCATCCAGGTTGGCCGCCTTGAGCACTTCGCGGGTCCAGATCCACCCTGGACTGATGCTGTTCACCCGGATACCGTACGGGGCGAGGTCCAGGGCCATGCATTTGGTCAGGTTGTGCACCGCGCCCTTGGCCGCATTGTAGGTCCAGCGGTGCGGCTGCGCGATGAAAGCCGAGATGCTGGACATATTCACGATCGCTCCGCCGCCCTGTTGGCGCATCGGCTCCGCCACCAGGGTGGCCATCGTCGCATACGCCACCGGCCCTACCATGAAACTGCGCTCCCAATCCTCGCGCGTGGCATCCATGGCCTTGGCGGTGAAGGAAAAGGCGTTGTTCACCAGGTAGTTGACCTTGCCCCACCGGGCCAGGGTCGCGGCCACCAGGCGCTGGCAGAAGGCCTCTTCGACCATGTCCCCCTGCACAAAGAGCACATCGCAGCCCTGGGCCGCCAGCTCCTTCGCCGTCGTTTCGCCGATGTTGATGATCCCTGAAAAGGCGACGGAGGCGCCCTCTTTACACAGCTCCTCTACGATGGCGCGGCCGATCCCTGAGGCGCCCCCCGTCACGATGGCCACCCTGCCGCGAAAACGCTCCTCCACCGGCACTCTTGATACCATACAGGGTCTCCTTATTGCCTCGCCACGCGCATGGCCACCTCGGCCCATTCCCACAGTCGCTGTGGCTTGTAAGCCACCGTGCTGATATCCTTGAGGATGAATTCCAGCGGCGTGTCATAGCGGTTGCAGCTATCGAGCGTATCCTGCAGGTCCGCGCGCACCACCTCGGGATCCCAGGTGGGCCCCGCCAGAAAGGCCGGGTTGGGCTTGTCCGAGAAGACCAGGTCCTTGCCGAGCCGTTGCGCGCCCTTTTCCGTGTCCGCCCAGGGGCTCATGGATACTTTGCGCACGTGGGGGATGCGCTTGATGATGTCGACCTTGTTGTGCAGCGGCTCGCAGCAGCCATAGTAGACCAGGCCGAACCTCTCATACAAGCGGTTCACGTAATCCAGCTCATACGCCTGGTGCATGGCCGGCGAGACGGTGGAAAAGATCTGCGCCATGCCGGCGATCCACAGGTCGCCAGCGCGCGGCCGGTTCGGGTTGAAGCCGGGGGCGGGAAGCTCGTCCGTGTGCGCGCCCGAGCAGTGGATGGTGCTCTGCCCATAGCCCAACAAGCCCTTTTCCTCCGCTTGGTCGATCATCGCCAGGTAGGCATCGCTGAGGCGGCCCATAATCTGGTGCAGAAATTCGGGACGGTCGACCAGGTCCCACAGGATGCTCTGCGCGCCGCGCCACTGGGCGATGATATCCCAGATGTTCAGCATGGGTAATAGACCCTGCATCTGCACCGTGAGGAAGCCATCGAAAATCTCGTGCGCGGTCTCCTCGGCCTGCGCGGTAGCCGGCGCGTCGAGCTCGAGCTGCGGCGCCCTGATCTTTTGCAGGTCCTCTTCGGTTTTGAGCTGGTCCATATAGCAGTGCCCGACGATGTCGTTTTCGGGGTCGACAATGGCCCGCTCCTCAACAATCTCCACCCCAAAGCCGGTGCTGCGGATGACCTTGGGAATCTGGATCGTCGGCAGGACCACCATATCCACGGGCATATGCTTCCATTGGTAGATCGTGCGGCGCAGCCCGGTCTCGATGCTGCGGCAGAAGGGGCTCTCCGTTTGCAGCTTGAGCGAGCCATCCACATCCATCTCGTGCCAGCACACCTGGTCGATCATGACCATGGGGCGCACCGGCTTGAGCGCGTTCAGGGCCTTCCACAGGGCCACCTTCTCCTTTTGCACGGGAAGCGAGGCGATCTCGGCGACCTGGCCGGCCAAGGCCCTCAATATATTCCGTTCCTCACGTGTTACCATGGTATCTTCTCCTTTCCCTCTCCAGTGATAGGCATATTAGTTACAGATGGGCACAAAGGCAAGCCTGGATATCCCCGCGGTAGAGCTTGCTCCCTAGTACGGGACATGTTAGAATGGCCTTGTATGTTCGATCGTGTTCGCGAGCCCGTGCGCCCGATCCACCGAATAAACGAACTAACCGGCGCGTAGAATCTGAGAAAGGTCCAGGGGCCGATGCCCGACGAGGTCACATCTGAGGCCGAGCTAATCAAGTCCGCGGCAGAGGGTAATTTAGGGGCCTTTGCACAACTGGTGGCCATGTATCGTCCTCGCGTGATCCGTACCGCGTACGGCATCGTGGGTTCGCCCGACGAAGCCGAGGACGTGGCCCAGGAGGTCTTTATCAAGGTCTGGAACAACCTGGCCTACTACAATGCCCAGGGGGCCTTTGCCAGCTGGTTGTACCGGATCACCAGCAATGCGGCGATCGATTCGCTACGCAGACGCCGCCGCGAGGTGCCCTTGGAGCCCTATCATGGTATAGCCAAAGATCCGCCCGAGGCCACCGTGATGGCCCATGATAACCGGGATCGACTGAAAAAGGCCGTCGATGCGTTGCCCCCTAGTGCGCGGGCCACGCTGATTCTGCGAGAGTTCGAGGAACTCTCGTATAAGGAAATCGCAGAGACTCTACAAATTCCGATCGGCACGGTGATGTCGCGACTCAACTATGCTCGCCAGCTCCTGAGGAAGCAGCTGGCGGGGGAGGACATGGCTTGAGCGGAGGCGCAATGCAGCATATCGATGATATTCAGCTTCAGGCTTTTATCGACGGAGAGTTGGGTCCCGACGCTTGTCGTGCGGTGGAACAGCATATCGCCGAGTGCTCCGAATGCTGCGCCAAGCTGGATGACTGCCAGTGTCTGTGTACGAATCTTCGCGCGCTCGTTCCGGATGATGGCCTCTTTCGCTCAGAAGGAGAGTTTTGGGCTTGCTTGGCCGGCCGGCTCAAGCCAACCTGTACTAGCGTGTGGCCATGGCTCACCTCTCTACCTCCTGTCCTATTGGGCGCCCTCGGGATGACCCTGAATGTGCTGATCTCGATCGCCATCGCCCTCTATGCCCTGACCGGTTTGGGGATCACCAGGTCTCCTGGGGCAGCATTGGCCGCCTGGTTGCCGGGCGCTTTGGGGGCCCCGGCTCTGGAGCCACTTTATGCGGCGCTCGGTTGGTCGCAGTCTGCGGTCATTGGACGCTTGACCAGCGCCTGGAACGTACTGGGGGCTGCGGGCCAAGATTTTCTTGTTTTCGCATTGTTCCTCGTCCTCGTGGGTGCGCTTCTGGGAACGGTGCTGACCTTATATTTCTCGTGGGTTTTCTTTATGCACGGCAGTGAAGCTAGGTAAAGGCAGGAGGGGTGGATTCGTGGAATTCGGAAGAATCATCAAGCGAGCATGGAACATCTTGTGGCAGCACAAAGTACTTTGGATCTTTGGCATTGCGGCGGCCCTCTTTAGCGGCCAGGGCATGCCAAGGGTGCCCAATTCGCGGTATGGGTTCAATGGCGGAGACATCGAGCGGTGGCGACAGGGTATGCCCTGGATGCCGGGCGCGCCCTTCGGTGGACGGGCTATGCCGCAGATCGAGCAATGGGGCCCCGCCCTGGCGGCCATCGCCGGCCTCCTCTTTATCGTCGGCTTGGCATTCTTGGTGGCGCGGGTGCTCATCGGTTACACCAGTGTCGGCGCCCTCATTGGCCTGGTGAACGATGTGGAGCAATCCGAAGCCGCCAATTTCCGCTCCGGCTTTCGACAGGGGTGGAAGCGCTTCTTGCGGCTGTTCGCCATGGACCTGATCATCGGCTTGGTTGCGACCATCATCGTCATCGGTGTGGTGATCGTCATCCTCGTGTTAGGGGGTGTGCTGATCGCCCTTCCGGTGGCGCTCCTGATGAACACCATGGATGGGCCGAACTGGCTGGCGGTCGTCTGGGGCGTCGGCATAGGCCTCATCCTGTTGCTGTTGTTCATCGTGGCCATGGTGGCGATCGGGGCGGCTGTGACACTGACACGCGAGTACTCTTTCCGCGCCAGCGTGATCGATCAGCGGGGCGTGTTCGATGCGCTGGGCGATGGCGCCGCCCTGGCGCGCAGCCGGCCTCGTGAGTCGCTGCTGATGTGGCTGTTGCTGGCGGCCATCAACCTGGCCGTGGGGCTTGTCTCGCTGCCGTTCGTGCTGTTGGGGATGGGTATGATCGTGGGTCCCGCTTTTCTGGCGGCCCGCGCCACCGAATCCCCTGCAGGCTTGCTGGTGGCAGTACCTTTCGTTCTGCTGTTCGCCGTGGTCGCCTTGTTCGTGGGCGGGCTCTACTATGCCTTCTGTTCGTCCGTCTGGACTTTGACCTATCGCGAGCTAAAGAGCATGCCCATCCTGGAACGGGCTTGAGTTCGTCCCCTCAACGGGAACCCGGTGCAGCCGTCCGCAGCCCCGTGCTACGGACGGCTGCTTTTGTTAGCGCCGCGCGAACCTCTTCCACCGTGCCCAGCCGCAACACGCGATGAGCCAGCCTGGTTGCCGACACCTCCGAGAGCTCGCGGATGATCTGCTTGACCAGCGGCACGGCGGCCATATTCATGCTCAGCTCGTCGACGCCCAACCCCACCAGCAGGGGCACGGCCAGGGGTTCCCCCGCCAGCTCACCGCACACCGCCACCGGCTTGTTCCGGGCATGGCCCGCCCGCACCACCTGCGCGATCATCCGCAACACGGCGGGCTGCAGGGCATCGCTCAGCGCGGCCACGCGCGGGTTCCCTCGCTCGGCCGCCAGGACGTACTGCGCCAGGTCGTTGGTGCCGATGGAAAAGAAATCCACCTCCGCGGCGAATTCGGCCGCTTGCAGCGCGGCAGCGGGCACCTCCACCATGATCCCCACCGGGATATCCCTCGGCGGGGGCGTTCCCCGCTCGCGCAACCGCGCGGCAGCGCGCTCCAGGTATCCTCGGCAAGCGCGCCATTCGCTGAGAGTGGCGATCATCGGCAAGAGCACCTGCACGGGGAAATCGATGGCCGTGCGCAGGATGGCCGTCAGCTGCGTAAGCAGGATTTCGGGGCGTTCCAGGGTCAGGCGCACCGCGCGCCAGCCCAGGAAGGGATTGGCCTCCTGCGGCTGCGCCAGGTAGGGCAGCGGCTTATCGCCTCCCACATCCAGGGTGCGGATGGTGAGCGGATGGCCGTCCAGCGCCGCGGCGATGGCCCGGTAGGCGGCATATTGCTCCTCCTCATCGGGCGCCGTGGCGCGGTTCAGAAAGAGGAACTCGGTGCGCAGCACCCCCACACCCTCGGCGCCGGCCTGGATCGCCGCGCGGGCATCGGCCACCGCGCCGATGTTGGCCAGCACATCGACCTTGTGGCCATCGCGGGTCACGGCGGGCGCCATGCGCGATGCCAAGGCCTTTTCCTGTACCACGCGCAGGGCCTCTGCGCGCTCTACATGACGGGCCCGCGTCCTCTCATCGGGATTCAGGAACACCTCTCCCGCATGGCCATCGACGATCAGGGGGGTGCCTTCGGCGATCTCGGCCAGCACGCCGCCCAGGCCGACGACGGCCGGGATGCCCAGCGAGCGCGCCAGGATGGTGCTGTGCGCGGTGGGCGCGCCACCGGCGGTGCAGATACCCTGCACGAGGGTGAGATCGAGCTGCGCCACCTCGGCGGCGCTCAGGTCGTCGGCCAGCAAGATGCCGCGCTCCCGCGGCATGCGGCGCAACGCCCCGCCGCCGGGCAGGTGGGCCATCACCTGGCGCCCCACCTCCACGATGTCCGCGGCGCGGCTGCGCAGGTAGGGATCGTCGAGCGCTCGGTAGGCCTCGGCCACGGCGTCCACGGCGCGCTGCCAGGCCTGCGCGGCTGGCAGGCCCCGCGACAGGATCCCCTCCTGGGCGGGGCCCAGCAGGGCGTCGTCCTGCAGGAATAGCAGGTGCGCCGTGAGGATGTCGGCGCTGCCCGCGGCGGCATCGCCCGCTCCCCGCTCCAGCGAAACACGGCTGGCCAGGTTCCGCCGCGCCGTCTCGATCTCGGCGCGCGCCTGGGCGATGGCGGCGAGCAGCCACTGCCATTCGGCCTGGGCATCCTGGGCCACCTGGGCGTCAGCCACCGTGGCGTGGGCCACCTCGGCGTGCGCCACCTTGGCCTGGGCCATGCCGGCCTCGACGGCTCCGGCCTCTGCCGGTGGGACGACCGGGGGCTCTTGCGGCGACACATGGCGAGCCGGGCCAAAAGCCAGGCCCGGCGACCCCGCCAGCCCGCGCAGGCGGGCGCCCGACATCAAGGCACCTGGTGCCCAGGCGCCCGACTCCCAGGCATCCGGTGCCAAGACATCCGACGCCAAGGCATCCGATACCCAGGCGCCCGCTCGCTCCACGGGTTGCGTGGGGATCGCGGCCTCGATCTCGCGCGGCGGGGCCTCCGCCGGCTCGACTGGCGCATCACCAAAATCGGCCTCGGCCAGGGCGCGAATGGCCGCCAGCGCCTCGCTGGCTTGCGGGCCGCTGGCCCGGAACTCGACCTCTTCCCCCTGGCGAACGCCCAGGGTCGTCAGCGCGTTGATGCTCCGGGCGCTGGCGGGCCCGCGCCCCGATGACAGGGCCAGCAGCGACACCTCCGCTTCGTAGCGTCCCACGGTCTGCACCAGGCGCGCCGCGGGGCGAGCGTGCAGGCCCAAGGGGTTGCGCACCACCAGGCGGAGGGAAGCGCCTGACGGCGCCACTACGAGCGAAGAGCCGTCGTTTGTAGTACGCCCGTCAGGGCGGTCTGAAGCGCCTGAC
>CAYQDH010000220.1:0-8639 GCA_964416075.1 uncultured Anaerolineales bacterium
TGATCGCTGCATTCATTCAACATCTCCTGTAGCTAGATAGTCTGTTCGGCCCGCACCTCATAGTGCTGGGACCGCTCATCGAAATGCGCCAGGATGGCTCTCGCTGCGGGAGGCACCACGCACGCCTCATAGTCGTCCCCGGCAAAGATGCGCACCGCCTCCAAGGAGTCGAAGCGCATGATGGTGACGAACTCGACCTCGTCGCCCTTCTCACGACGAAGCAACTGGATGCCCCGGTAGCCGGGGATCTGTCGCTCCCGTATGCCCACGAATATCTCGCTCAAGAGCAACGCTTCATAGGCATCGGCGTTCTGCGGTGTGGTCCAGCCATGCCAGATACGAGTGATCATCCCCTAATCCCCCTTTGGCCCACCTTTTCCGGGCCGCCAGACACACATGACACCAAATATCAATCATACCAGAAAGCTCTCGTCGTGTCAGGTGTGGTGCAGGAGGTTGCCAATCGGCAGGTGCGCTTGACCGCCCAATGTCGGCACAGGTAGAATGGATTGGCAGCGATCCCTGTGGCGAAAGCCGCTGTACGGTAGTTAGCCGAGCTAGAACAGAGGAGGTCGACATGTCCGAGGCGTTGACGGCCTACACTAAGGAGGAGTTGGAGACCCGTGGCGTCCCGCCGCTTTACGAGGGCGACAATCTTCGCGAGATCGCCTTTCCGCTGGGTGGGATCGGCACCGGGTGCGTGTCGCTACACGGCACGGGCCGACTGGTGGATTGGGAAATCTTTAACCGGCCCAACAAGGGCTCCATCCTGCCCTATACCTTTTTCACTCTCTGGGCCAAGACGGAGGGCCAACAGCCGGTAGTGCGTGTGGTGCAGGCCCCGGCGCAGACGCCCTTCAGCGGGGCCGGCGGAGGGAACTATCGTGGCTTTGGCTTTGGCGTAACGCGCGAGGATGGCTCGGGACTCCCCTCCATGCGCACTGCCCGCTTTCGCGGCGAGTTCCCCCTGGCCGAAATCGAGTTTGAGGATCCTCGCCTGCCGGTCCAGGTCAAGCTTGAGGCGTATAGCCCCTTTATCCCGCTCAACGCCGATGACTCGGGGCTGCCTATCGCCGTGCTACGCTACCACATCACCAATCCGGGTCCCGTTCCGGTGCAGGTCTCGTTGGCGGGGAACCTGCTTAACCCCATCGGCTACAGGGGCTCGGGGGCGGTGGCGGGCGAGCACCTGGGGCAGAACATCAACACCGTGTTGGACAAGGATGGTGTGCGCGGCCTGTATATGACGTCGCAGCGTTATGCGGAGAGCGACCCAGTGTATGGCTCCCTGGCCCTGACCACCACCTGGCCGGATACCTTTGCCCAGAGCCACTGGCTGCGTGCAGGCTGGTTCGACGCCATGCACGACTTTTGGGATCATTTCGCCTCTGAGGGCGCTCTCCCGCCCCGCGAGTATGGCCCCTCGGAGGAGGGCAAGAGCGATGTGGGCACGCTGGGCCTGACAGCCACTGTACAGCCCGGCCAGACGGTGGTGTTGCCCTTTTTCATCACCTGGTATTTCCCCACCTTTACCAAATACTGGCGCGGCGGCGGGCCGAGTTGTGACTGCGAGCCGGCGACGTGGAAGAATTACTATGCCTCGCAATGGTCCGATTCTTGGGACGTGGCCGCTTACTATGCACGCAACGAGGAGCGGCTCTACCGCGAGACGCTCCAGTTCCACGACACCCTGTTTGCATCCAAGCTGCCACCCTATGTGCTCGACGCCCTCTCCAGCCAGGCCTCCATCCTGCACAGTCCCACCGTGTTGCGATTGCAGGATGGCACATTCTACGGCTTTGAGGGTTGCCACTCCGATAGCGGCTGCTGCGAGGGGAGCTGCACCCACGTATGGAACTATGCCCAGACCGTGGCCTTTCTCTTCCCCGCCCTGGAGCGCTCCTTGCGCGTGGCCGACTATACCTACAATATGCGCGAGGACGGCAGCATGTGCTTTCGCCTGCAGTTGCCCCCGGGCAGCCCGGTGATGGATTTTCATCCCGCTGCCGACGGCCAATTGGGCGGCATCATGAAGGTCTACCGCGATTGGCGTCTCTGCGGGGACGATGACTGGCTGCGTTCCCTCTGGCCCAAGGTGAAAAAGGCTTTGGCATACGCCTGGGTACAGTGGGACCCAGACCGCGATGGCGTGATCGAGGGCATCCAGCACAATACCTATGATATCGAGTTCCTGGGCCCCAACAGCATGATTGGCGGCTTTTACCTGGGCGCCTTGCGCGCCGCCGAGGAGATGGCCCGGCACCTGGGTGAGGAAGAAGACGCACAGACCTACCGGCGCATCTATGAGAGAGGTCGTGCTCGAATGGAGGCCGAGCTCTACAATGGTGAGTTCTATGAGCAAAAGTACGATCCGGCCAAGGCGCCCAAGTACCAGTATGGCGCGGGGTGCCTGTCCGACCAGATGATCGGCCAGTGGTTCGCGCAGATCGTGGGCCTGGGCCACCTGTTCGAGCCCGACCACGTGCGCCGCACCATGCGCTCCATTTTCGACTATAACTGGCGCAGCGAGTTCTGGGAGCACCCCAACCCTCAGCGCATCTACGCCCTGAACGACGAAAAGGGGCTTCTCTTGTGCTCCTGGCCGCACGGCGGGCGCCCGGAGCTGCCCTTTGTCTATTCGGACGAGGTATGGTGTGGCATCGAGTACCAGGTAGCCAGCCACCTAATCTACGAGGGGCTGGTGCGCGAGGGGTTGGCCATCGTCAAGGGGGTGCGCGAGCGACACGACGGGCGGCGGCGCAACCCCTGGAACGAGTTCGAATGCGGTAGCCATTACGCTCGCTCTATGGCCTCCTGGGCCGTGCTCACGGCGCTCTCGGGCTACTATTTCGACCTGCCGCACAAGGCGTTGGGCTTTAGCCCGCGCTTGGGCGCGGAGGACTGGCAGGCCTTCTGGTCCAACGATCAGGGCTGGGGGCTCTATAGCCAATCGCTGAAAGGCGAGCAAGGCGAGGCCACGCTCAGCGTCGCATATGGTAGCTTGGCCTTGCAGCACCTCATCCTGGGGAGCGTCGACCACCAGGTGCCCGTGCAGGCTACCGTCGGCGACCACCCAATCCCAGTGGTGGCATCGCTGCAGGATGGCGTGCTGGTGTTGTCCCTTTCACAGCCAGTGGATCTGGCGCCCGGACGTCCTTTGCGCGTGACCTTTGGCCGTGCGTCGTGTAATGCGTCATGATAATGTGGACAAACGATTGAGCGCGCATTGGGCGCAAGCAGTACCGCGATTCTCCAAATCGCGTCCCCTGGCGCGCAATAGCAGGCGTTCGACAGATCGTGGCGAGTCCCCTATAATGCGCCCTGATCTACGATTCCGGGCGCGCCGGCTGTGGCGCGTCATCGGACCACTAAGGAGGATCTCGTAATGCCAGAGCTTTATCTATGTCGCTTTGCGTCATCTGGGGGCCAGGTGCACCTGGGTCTGGTAGCTAACCAGCAGCTCTACGATCTCACTGCTACAGGCCAGCCCGAATGCGCTAGCATGGCGGCTTGGCTGCAGTCGGCGGCGGGCCGGTCCGCAGAGGCCATCGCCGCCCTGGAGCAAGTTCCTGCCGCGGCGCAGCCTGTGGCCTCACTGGATGATCTCCTGGATGCGGGGCGCGATCCCCAGCTCTTTGGCCCCCTGGATCAGCAGGAAGTGTGGGCCTGCGGCGTGACCTACAAGATGAGCATGGCCGCACGGATGCGTGAGTCGCAGCAGCCCACCATCTACGGCAAGGTGTACGATGCGCCACGCCCGGAAATCTTTCTCAAGGCCACACCGCATCGCGTGGTGGGTCCTGGGCAAGCGGTAGCCATCCGCGCCGATTCGACCTGGGACGTGCCCGAGCCCGAGCTGGCCCTGGTGGTGACGCCCAAGAAGGAGATCGTGGGCTATACCGTGGGCAACGATATGAGCTCGCGCGATATCGAGGGACAGAATCCCTTGTACCTGGCCCAGGCCAAGATCTATGACTGCTGCTGCGCCTTGGGCCCTTTGGTGCGGCTGGCCCAAGAGGGCGTGAATCCCCTGACCTGGGGCGTGCAGTTGGTCATCCGCCGCGACGGGGAGGTGGGTTTCCAGGGCCAGACGAGCACCTCCCAGATCCACCGGCCCTTGCAGGAACTGGTCGAATACCTGGGGCGCTGCAATAGCTTTCCCGCAGGGCTCTTTGTGGTTACCGGCACGGGGATCGTGCCGCCCGACACCTTTACCCTGCAAGAGGGAGACGTGGTGGAGATCACCATCGAGGGGATAGGCACGTTACGCAACCCCGTCGTCGAGCTGCCGGTGGGCTGAGGATGAATCTCGAGCCCTACGCCAACTATTTCTGGCAAGGCGATAAGGTCCGCTTGCGCCCGTTTCGCGCCGAGGATGCCCCGAACAAGTGGCGCGAGTGGACCGACACCGAGGCGCGGCGCTTCCTGGAAAGCCAAACCGACTTGCCGCCCGTGTCCCTGGCCGAGTACACCGAGCAGATGCAGGCGGGAGCCGACTTTAGAGATCGCTCTCCAGATCGTATCGGCTTTGCCATCGAGACCCTGGCTGGCGAGTTCGTGGGCTGGATCAACCTTTTCATCGGCGAGGGGCGACACGGCACGTTCAGCTTTGGCCTGGGCATCTTCCGGGAATACCAACGCCAAGGGTATGCCAGCGAGGCCATCCGCATCATCTTGCGCTATGGGTTCAACGAGCTGCGCTGCCACAAGTGCAACTCGGCCTGCCTGGCCAGCAACTTGGCCTCGGCCGAGATGCACCGCAAGCTCGGTTTCCGCGAGGAGGGCCGCCGGCGGGAGATCTTTTTTATCGCCGGGCGATACGAAGACGAACTTGTGTTTGGGATGCTCAAGGAAGAATACGACGCCCTGTGAGCCACGGGCCAGGAGCGGGTGGACAGCCCCAGGCGCGACCGTCGCGGTCCGCGCCTGGGGCTGTATTCGTTTAGGTGGGGCGACAGTCCCACGCTGCCTGCAAGATGCGCAGGGTGGGCAGTACGGCGTCGACATCCAGCTCCGGGGCGCGCCCCTCGTGCACGGCGGCCACAAATTCGGCATCCTGCCCCTGCACCGCCGTGTGATAGGGTGGCCTCTCTACGATGACTCCGTCCTTGTTGCGCAGCTCGCCAGCGGTGCTGAGCAGGTCGTCCTCCAGGCCGATGACATGATAGTCGTGCGCCCCCCAATGGGCATTGTGCGACAAGCTCACCTCCACCAGCGCGTTGTCCCCCGTGATGGGGCTCGTCGCCCGCCACTGCAGGCTGAAATCCAAGGGGGCCCCGAGCGCGGGCCACACCGGCCCGAACTGGGCGCTCAAACCCTGCGCCTCGTGAGGCCCCAGGATGTCCATCACCGCATCGACCACGTGCGAGCCGTGATGCCACAGCGCGCTATCCGTCCAGCCATGGTGCGCCTGCTCGGTGCGGAGTTGGCCACGGCGCAGCATCCAAAAGCGCATCATGAGATGCAAAGGGTGGAACTCGCTGGCCCGGACGCGCCGGCGCAGCTCGATGCGCCCCGCCTCATAACGCTCCGTGTGACAAACCATCAGGCGCCGGTCGTGTTCCCGGGCCAGTCGCCCCAGCTCTTCGGCCTCGGCGAGGCTCATGGCTAATGGAAGCTCGCACAACACATGGCAACCCGCGCGTAGCGCGGCCGCGCTCTGAGAAGCGTGCAGCGTGTTGGGCGTGCAGATGACTACGGTGTCGAACCCGCCCGCGGCAAGCGCCTCATCGAGGGACGTCGATCCTCGCGCATAGCCATGCTCCCGGGCAAACTCCTCAGCGTACGCGATATTGGGGTTGACGGTTGTATGCAATTGCACGTCGGGTAGTGCCCCCAGGGCGCGGCTGTGGCTGACAGCCATGCGCCCTGTACCCACCATACAAATCTTCATGCCATACCCTCTCTGGTTTGCGTTCGTAGTGACCCCGTAAGGGGTTTCTTCCTGCGCAAGTCCGTGCACGTCGCCAGCCCGCTCGCATCTACCAATCCGCTACCGCGCCATCGGACTCGTAGAAATGCTCCCCGCCTAGCTCCTCGTGATAGATGGCCTGCTCCTTGAGGAATTCTTCGTCGATCTCGATCCCCAGGCCTGGTTTGGTGGGCAGGTCGACAAAGCCATTTTTCACCACGATCGGCTCTACGAGCATGCCCTCGCCCAGGCCCTGGTCGATCTGTTCCTGGATCAAAAAGTTGGGCACCGCCGCGTCCACTTGCAGGCAGGACATGAGGGCCACGGGACCGATGGCGCAATGGGGCATCATGTGCACGTAATAGACCTCGGCCATGTTGGCGATCTTTTTCAGCTCGCTGATTCCGCCCGCGTGCGAGCCATCCGGCTGAAGGAGCGCGGCGGCCTGCTTCTCCAGCACCTCGCGAAAGCCCCAGCGGGTCAGCAGCCGCTCGCCGGTGGCGATGGGAAAAGGCACGTGGTCGGAGACGAGCTTGAGGGCGTCGACGTTCTCTTGCGGCACCGGCTCTTCCACGAACATGGGCCGCATCCCCTTGATCTCGTTGCAGATCTCGATGGCCAGTGCTGGTGTCATCTTGCCGTGAAAGTCGAAACAGACTTCTGCCTCGGGGCCCACCCATTCGCGCATGGTATAGGCGCACTTCACGAACTGGTCGATCACGGCGGGCGCCTCATGCGCGCGCCACTTGCCCGCCGGCCCGCCCTTGAAGGCCGTGTACCCTCCCTTGGACCTGAGCATGTCCAAGCGTTCCCTGGCCCTTTGCAGGCCATCCTCGCTCAAATCTCGAATACCCCAATGGGCGTAGACGCGCAGCCGGTCGCGCACGTGGCCGCCTAGCAGGGTGTGTACGGGCACGCCGAAATGCTTGCCCGCGATATCCCACAGGGCTTGGTCGATCCCCGAGAGGGCCGACATGAGCACGTTCCCGCCGCGGAAGAACGCGGAGCGGTAAATGTGCTGCCAGTGGTGCTCGATGCGCAGGGGGTCCTTACCGATGAGGTACTCGGCGAGTTCCTCTACGGCCGCCCAGGTGCTCTTGGGCTTGCCCTCCAGGGTTGTCTCGCCCCAGCCGTACAGGCCGTTGTCGGTGGTGATTTTGACCAGGCGCATGCGCGGGCGGGGGTAGAATTGCTCGATGGCCGCTATTTTCATGGTGGCTCCTTATAATATGCTCGACAACAGATGTTAGTTGTCCGAACTATGCAATCCGTCATCCTTGCGAATGTCTTCTACCTCGCCAAGAATGACTTTGTAACTCTTGCTTAGCCTTTCCACGGTATCTTCCGTTACATCTGCCGTATATGTCCACTTACCAGTTTGCCGGTACAAACCTTCTTCCATAAGCTTCTCAAGGATGCGTGTCTTGTACTTTTCCTCACGAAGTCCTTCGCTGAAATAGACCTGGAGAATTCCTTCCGGTGCAACGTACAAATAGCTGTTTGGGCCTTTGGACAGAGGTACGCGAATCGCGAAAAACCTTGCACCGGGTACGAGTGTATGCCCTTCTGCTAGGGCCGATTCCATTACGTACCTGAAGAATTGCTGCAACCGTGGAATATGGCACTTGGCCATGAATTCATCAAACGTCATTGGTTGTGGCCGGGTGCGTGAAACGGTGTCGCGGGCCGCCTCAGTCAGACCAACTACTCGCGGAGCCAGCACCTTTCTTCTCTTATTAGCCGGATCTTGGTACTGCTTCATCTCCACTGCGAATACTCGTACGTTTTTCATCTCAGCATTCAAGAACTCGACCAATCGACGCAATTCCTTTGGGGTTCTATCCGTAACGAAAATCAACCGAACCTTGTGATCCTGAAGGTTGGCCTCGACAGTGGCCCAGTATTCCTCGATGCCAACTTGCTCGTCGCCTAGCAAGTCGGTGATCTTCTCGTCCAGTTTGTCCTGGCTGCCGGCAGAGGAAGTGGCCGCCTGACGCAGCCACTCTACAGTCCAATACTCTGTGCCGTTGGCGGCGTAGTCCAGCATCTGACCGACTACCTCACGCCGTATCCGAGTATCAGATGCCCTCTTGCATTCAACAAATGTCGGGACCCCATACTGATCCAGAAACAAGTGATCCAGGCTCCAACGCCCGGCATCTGACGTTCCATCAGGCACACTCATTTCGCGTGCCACAAACAGCCAACGCCGAGGGTGTTCTGGATCGATCTGATCCCCTGGTAAGAGATCAGGATAGTTGGCCAGGAATTCCTGAAGGAGGTTTTCATTTACATAACCGGTTTCCTCCAGGGCCACGAGGTTGTCGGTACCTTCGCCAACCAAGAACACTTTGGGTTTGTACATGGCTTGCCACTCCGGATGTGATTGTGATGGAGGCGGGATCCAGGCTCGTCAGTGGTCGCGCCTGCAAGTCTTGGCTAGGTGAAGGTGATTTCGTGTACGGCTGTGTGTTTCGGCGAGTACCACGTCGTATCTGGGAGCGTGACGTATCTCTATCCCTTTTTCATCAGCGCGTCGTAACTCCCCTTCCAGGCGGAGGGGTCACGCGTGAACTTGGCGATGCGGATATCGGAGAAGCGAGGTAACAGAGCGGCCAACTCGGGAGCCAATTCTTCCCAGCGGCCCAGGGCCGCGATATCGTAGAGCCTCTCAGCAGCGGGGGCAACCCATTCCCACTCCAAGCGAAAGCGGTCTGCCTTGAGGTAA
>CAYQDH010000221.1:0-8635 GCA_964416075.1 uncultured Anaerolineales bacterium
TACCCGCCCACCAGTTTGATGCGGTAGCCGCGCGCCGTGAGCAAGTCAGCCACACGATCTCGTATGTCCCCTTGGATTTCGATGACCTGGTCTTTCACAGTCCCTCCTGTGCCGAGAGCCTGGCGCAGATCACGAGCCAGGTCTAGATAGCCTTCAGGGGTCAACATCAGACCCTCAATGGTGATCACGGTCTTGCCAGCACGCCCCTGGCGCGACCGCGACAAACGGGCCACTTGCTTGCTTGGAGGCGGACAAGCTCCGACGACATCGGAGGCAGAACCGAAGCCTCGCCTGGATGCGTTTACCTCACCCGGTTCGCTCGACCAAACCATGCGTCTCTTCTCATCCTGGCGCGGCATGTGTTTCTTCTTCAGGCAGCGGTGACGACCAGTTTCCGCAAGCGTTGAACGGCAAAGGCAAAGGACCGGCGACGACATCGAGATCATCCCTGGCTTGGGCCTCTGCGGCCAGGGCCTCTGATACCAAGAGATGGCGCAAATGCAGGGTATCGCGGAAACACGCTACCCGCAGCCGGTTGAGCGGTGTAGATCGCTCCCTAAACGAAGCGGCCTCCAGGGCCTCTCGATCCGTTTCATACAACAGCGGCAGCTTGCCTCGCTCCAAGTTTCCGGAAGTCAGGATGTTGGCGCGGGTGGCCTGCCAATCGATCTTGTCTGCTAGTCGCCGCGTCGAGAAATCAGCCAGTCCAATTCCCACGGCATTACCGTGACTGGCTTCCGTCAGGTCTAGAACGATGAGCGACCTAATATTCGGCGTTTCGGCCCACTCGGGCTCACCGATGATGCGCTTCCGGCCGATGACATAGCAGTCCATGCCCGTGCCACTGATTTCCTTACCCATCCTCTCGATGACCGCAATATCGAGCTCTCCGAAAGGAATCTTGCCACTCAAGGACTTGGCTCGCAGCAGCAACTCTGGTTCCCGGGTGGCGATCTCTTCAGGTCTCAATCCGACCACATCCGCCAGGCCACCGTACGCGTTCTCGAGCAGAGCCAAGCCCGCCCATACACGACCAGAGTCCAAGATCACTCGAGCGATCGGTGGAATATAGTTGCGGAGACCGGGGTTCCCATACTGGTGAACCATGACGGCCTGTCGATGCTTGCCCATTCCGATGACGGCCATCTTGCAGAGGCCACTTTCCACCACCCCATCATAGTTGGTATGTTTCTTCACCCGGTTGACCATGATGATTCCTGCGGCTTGGGCAGCGTAGGCATCGAGGTAGACGGGTAGTCCCTCGCTGATCTGGCCAACCTGCACCACATCCATCGTCGCACGTAGCGGGGCGCCCATCGTACTCTCATCGATGCCCAGGCCAGATAAAAGTGCCAACTGCCCCTGGGCCGTGCCTCCGCCATGGCTGCCCATGGCAGGAAATAGAAAAGGCTGACCTCCATGTCGCCGAACCGCCGCCACAATGGTTTGCAGTACCTCAGGTAGCGCTGCAATGCCTCGGCTTCCTGCGGTGATGGCAATCTCATCTCCTGGCCTGATACGCTGCAGTGCCCCAGTCCTGTGCAGCTCACTGAGAACCGTGCTGGCAACATCCCGCACCTGCGGCTGTTGCCAGCGCTGTCGTATCAGATACATCGGCAATTCATCAAGAGATCGTCGCGGATCAATACGTTCGTCATCTTTCATCGTCGCAATCACACCTCATCCTCCCCTACCTCATCGCCTGGCCGCATGGCTGCTCGCATAGACAGGCATTCCCAGATTACCAGGCTCGGTTGCTTCTAGGCCAAGTATAATACACAGATCAGCCAAAAGTGTTTAATCGCATCGCTCCGTCGAGCTTCGACTTTGACGTCGATGCCACGCTGTTCTAGAATTAGCGAACTTGCCTGATGCGAGCATCACACAAGCTGGGAGGTGGAAATGGGCGCCAACATCGGGGTCGCTATCATCGGTTGCGGCTGGGCCGGGACACGGCATGCCAGTAGCCTGCATAAGTGCGTGGTACCCCTGCGTTGGGCCGTTGACACTAACCTTCCGCGCGCGCAGGCCTTGGCTCAGAGCCATGAGGGTGCGCGGGCCACAATGGATTATCGTCAAGCACTATCCGATCCGGACGTCGATGCCGTAGATATCTGCTTGCCGCACGATCTGCATGCCCCGATAGCCATTGAGGCAGCGCAGGCGGGCAAACACGTATTATGTGAGAAGCCGCTCGCCAGCAGCCTCACCGAAGCGGATGCAATGATTGCCGCAGCAGGCCATGCTGGCGTCACCCTCATGGTCGCTGAGAACGAACGCTTTAACCCTCTCTACCTCAAGATGCGGCAGTTACTGGATGAGGGCGCTATCGGCAAGCCGGCCCTCGTGCAGAGCACTCGCGAATGCTACCTTGTACGATCATTTGTCCAAGATCGCCCCTGGTTTCTGAATCGCCAGGCTGCAGCCGGCGGCATTATGATGTCTGGCGGTGTTCACGACATGGAAACCATGCGCATGCTTCTGGGTGAGTTGGCCACGGTGCAGGCGTTACGTGCTCCTCAACGGTTCCTCGAGATGGAAGGGGATGATACCAGCGTGGCCCTAATCCGCTTTCAGAGTGGCGTCGTGGGGACCATGGTGCAGAGCTTTGTGATGAAAGACCTGCTCACCGCATCAGGCCCGGAAAGGCATACGTGGCGGATTGATGGCGACCTGGGCAGTATGTCCGTAGTCGATGGGCAGACTATCGTCCTCTACAGTGAGCAAGCCAGATATCGTGTGGATGAGAACCCGATACAACAACAGATTCATGTTCCTGGGCAGGACACTTTTGACCTGGAGATCGCCCACTTTCTCCACTGCGTAAGCACGGGCGATGAGCCCTTGACCAGTGGGCGCTCACAGCGGCGACCACTGGAAGCGGTGCTGGCGGCCTACCGTTCTATGGAGATGGGAGGCCAACCTGTGGTGCTTGCGTCGTGATCCAAGAGCAGGATGGACCCCTTTTGGTCCCAGTTCTGTCTAATGCTAGAATTGAGTAGCGCATCTACCTATCCTATTGTAGCAGGCAGAGGGATTCCTTCACTAATGTTCAGTTTACCCCACAAAGAACGCACCTTCCTGGTCGATGCCGATGATACGTTGTGGGAGAACAATATCTTCTATCTCCGTTGCCTAGCCCGTTTCCAGGACCTCATGGAGCGTCTGGGTTATGACCGCGATCTGACGGCCCGAACGCTGGATGTCTGCGAACAGGAAACGATCTCCACCCATGGGTATGGACCCCCGGGCTATGTTGCGGCCCTAGAGAGGACATACACTCGCTTACTACAGCGAGATGGCAAAGCTGTGCAGGCAGAGTCCTTGAGGATGATAGGGCAACTCGCCCAAATCGTGCTGCAGCCACCTATTATCCTACTTACCGACGTAGAGGCCACTCTGTCAATCTTGAAACCGACGACACGGCTTATCCTAGTGACCAAAGGAGACGAGTCGACACAGAGAGACAAGGTGGCACGCTCGGGCCTGGCCGCCTATTTCGATGCGCAGTACATTGTGGCGGAAAAAGATGCCAATACCTACCGTTACATCGCCACAGAGCAACACCTGGATCCACGCTGCACCTGGATGGTGGGAAATAGCCCGCGCTCTGACATTAACCCGGCGATCGAGGCTGGCCTTGGAGCCATCCTCATACCGCACAACCACACCTGGCATGCCGAGATCGAGAGCATTACCCGCCCTGACCAGGTTATCACATTGCAGCGTTTCGCGGATTTGCCATCGTGGCTAGGTCTCAAATCCAGTGTGGTGGTAGGTACAAGCCACGCCCGCGACGATGATATGGCCTGTTCCAGCCCATGTCCTAGATCTTCGGAGTAAGTATATGGACTATAGCGAAACCATTGCCTACCTGGACGCGTTGGTGAGAGAGACTTGCGCTCTCTGGGAGCCCGGGTGGGTAACCTTCAACTGGCGTGGGTACACCTATGATCACGTACGGCGCGTCAGAGGCCTGGCACTGACGATCTTTGATGGAGAGGCAGAGTTGGCAGGCCTCCCCGCGGCGGAGCGGACCGATCAACGGATGGTTCTCGAGCTGGCCGCGCTTCTTCATGATATCACCAAGCCCTATGACGGAGAGTACCTGACCGATGCATCGAACAAGCGCGTCATAGACGAAAAGGGGTATTGGCGCAACGAGGTCCGGTATCCTTCACGCCACAACATGGTGACCGACATTTACGACCAACTCGGCCTGACAGGGCTCCTGCACCACGAATCGGGTGCCACGGTGGCTTACCACCTGTTGCGGCAATCGGGCGCCGATCCGTTGCTCTCCGAGCAAGTGGCCCAGGCGATTCGGGATCACTTGCAGCCTGATCCAGCTACGTCGATCATCGGACGCTGCCTCTACGACGCCGACACCATCGACGCGAATATCGGATTGCCCGCCTTTATCCGAAACATCTACATCAACGCGCATTTCTATGATCTGCGAAAGGATGCCGGCGCGCCCGCCATGGAGACGCTCTTGCGTTCCAGTCCCATCGATTACCTGCGCCCCTACATCACGGAGAAGCTACCAAGTTGGACTGAGGGCAAGGAGCGCGACTTTATCCCGAGATTGCTCACCACGATGGCGCGCCAATTGGCCGCCAGGAGATTGGAGAGGCTGCGTCGAGTCTGGAGATCTTTGGCTGAGGAACTGGACACATTCGATTGGCACCGTTCCCACGGCAGACTGGCGGTGCTACTGCACTTTATGTTTCATACCGACGATCCCAGCATAGCGGCCGAGACTGCCTACCTTGCTCATTGTTGGGTTGTCGCCAATGGGGCCACGCCACAAGCATGTGAGTTGGTCGCTCAGCTGGAGCGAGAGATGGCTGGATTGGAATAGTAGGTTGGCGTACACTGGCTGCAGCGAACCCGCATGGCCAACGTACCAAGGTAGGCCCTTTTTACTTACTGCGGTTGCTGTGGCATTGCTTCGGTGATATAATGCAAAAGTATGCTGCGATGAGCAGCCAAACGATGCTTGTATTCTGGCTCAGATTAACCTCTTCGTTTCCATACTTTCCCTCCTTATCAATCTTGAGAATCGTTCTATGACAGATAGGAGTACCATGGTGGCGAGTGAAGATAGCGCTACCCCGGCGGGGGCCTCAAGCGCAAAGCGACGCGTTCTGTCACAAATGGAGGAAGGCATGGCGTTGGCACGTCAGGGCGATCGCGCTGGCGCCCGAGCCATCTTTCGCAGTGTCATCCACAACAACCCACACCAAGAGGATGCCTGGCTCTGGCTTGCCTGGGTGGCCGAAGACAGGTCCAGAAGCCTGGGTTATCTGCGAGAAGCAGAAGCGTTACTACCACCCACCGATCGCCTAAGGCAGGCCATAGCATGGGCCGAAAAGCAGTCGGGGGGACACGGTAAAGATCCCCGGCCTACATTAGCCAAGGCTGAGGCAACCAAGGCTCCACCTAGTACTACTGATACACCAGCATTCTCGGCCCGCCAAGTTGGCCCTTCTGCGGCTCGGCCCAACTCCACCTCTGCCAGTAGAGAACGCAACGCTAGGGTGTGGACCAGGGTTCACGGGAACGATGAGCATGAACGCGCCTCGTCGGACGCGAGGAGTGCGACTCCGCCAAAAGCTGGCTTCGTCACGCCCCCAAAATCCGCTGGCTACAAGGCCTCCCAAGTACTGGAAGGTGTGGCCCAAGATGCCGCTCGCATTTCACAGCGACTGCAGGCTGGACTGGCGGGACCCCGCGTGTCCAGTTTGGGCTGGGATCGGATGCAGAAAGCCATCCTGCCTGTGTTCTCGTTCCTTGCCATCAGTGTCGTGATTCTCTTTGCTGGCGCGACGATCGCCAGCCTACGCAACAGGACCAGCCCCGTGCGTGCGCTGGTTCTACCCACGCCAGTCGCCGACCTAGCCCCCACTCCTATCCTGAAACAGCGCCTCGACTCACTATGGACGCAGATCGATGTGGCCTGGGAGCAGGAGAACTGGGAATCCGCTGTCTCAGCATTGGAGCGCCTGCGTGAACTGGACCCACACAGCGCAGAGGCCAGGAAACGTCTCTCGCAGGCTTACTGTAAGCGAGGAATCGGATTCGTGGCAGCCAGTAAGTTGGGTGAAGCGCAGGAAGAGTTTGACCGGGCGATCCGTCTCGATGCCGGTAATGAGGAATTGCAGGACGCCCGCCATCAGTTGGAGATGTACCTGAGCGGTCTGGAGGCATACTATGCTCAGGAGCCGGAACAGGTCATCGAGAGTCTCGGGCCACTTTATGAAAAGAACCCGAACTATCGCGATACCACGGCGATGTTAGGACAAGCTCATTACGAAGTTGGCATCAATGAGCAGAATGAGGGCAAGTGGGAATCCGCACGTGATCATTACAAAACGGCACTATCGTCCTTGCCCGATATGCCCGATGCGCAGAAGCGACTGGCTGAAGTCGAAGCTCTGATCACGCCGCCCAAGCGGGTCGTGGTCGATCTCTCGGAGCAGATGGTAACGGTCTACCAAGACAACCAGCCCATCCACATTTTCACGGTGTGCACGGGCCGCGCTACCGCTCCTACAGTGCCAGGCCGCTATGAGGTCCTTGACAAAATGCCCATGGCCTATGCATCTACATGGAACCTGGATATGCCGTGGTGGATAGGCATCTACTGGGCAGGGGGATCTGAGAACGGATTCCATGCCCTCCCTTCGCGACACGGTGGTAACCAGGTTCTTTGGGGTAATAGCTTGGGACGCCCATGCTCATTTGGTTGTATCGTCCTCGACTTGGATGATGCCGTAACGCTATATGATTGGATTGAGGTGGGCACAGTCGTCTTTGTCAATTACTAGGCGCCGTATCTGCCAGTACAGGTCGTGCTGGCACAATTCGTGATCCCTACCACAGCGAGAGGTGCGCTTTATGACTCCCATTGCTACAAGCACGCCCAACACCGCATGGCTCGATGAGGAACTGCGGAAAGAAAAAGCCGTTGTGTCCGAAGTGCGCGATGTCATCGACAAGCAACAGGTCACCATCGCTGATCAGGCACAGCGTATTGTGGCGCTCGAAGACCGCTTGACCAAGCTGCAAGGCCAGTTGGCGCGCATCACTGAGGTTGAGGAGAGCCAGCGGCACACGCGCGACGAGCTCGTGCTGATGATTTCCGAGTTGCGTCAGGATCAGCAAAAGAGAGCTGCAGAGAGTCTGCGCAACCGTATGGCGGAGCGCGAACAGGATTTGCGTAGCATTCAGCAACTGGAGGTCCAACTTCAGCGCTTCGAACCTCTGGAGCAGGGAATGGTAGTGCGGCAAGCGGAAGATAGGCGGCTCAACGACATGGTCCTGCGCACGCAGCAGAGTTTGGAAGAGATCGCCAAGCGCTTTTCCCAGCGCGATGAGGTGGGGCGCCAGCTTTCGGATCGCATCGAGCAAACATGGACCAGAATCACCCAAGTTGAAACAGCCGTTAGCGAAGGCTATAAGCAAGCACAGGAACAGGTATCTCGTATGTTGCTGCTAGAGAGTACATGGCCCAAGCTGGAACAAAAGGTTGCAGACCTGGAACTGGTGCGCGATGAGCTCACCAAAGATCAGGACGAGATGATGGAGTTGCAACGGAGGTCCGATCGAGACCGTTCCCAGACACTGACAGAGTGGGGACGTCGGCTGGAAACATACGCACACCAGCTGGATGTGTGGGCAGAGCAGCTTCGCTACTTTAATGACCAGAACGAGAAGAGTCGTCGCGTCGTGCGAGAAGTGCAAGAGCTGGTTCACCAGGTCAGCCAGCAACAGGATCAGATGCGCCAGTTGCAGCGCATTGCGGAGGAGCAGGTAAGGCGCGAATTCGCCGAATGGCGAAACGCCAATGATCGCCGGTGGGCACAAGAGATGGAGCGTCGAGAAGCATCCTTGCAGCAACAGGGTGCCGTGGATGAGGCTCAGGACCGAAGACTAGTGGGTCTGGAGGAGAAGCGCCTCGCCGACGTAGCAGCGACGAATGTATTGGCTGAGCACTTGAACGACATCCAGGCCGAAGCGCTTGCCGCAGCCGAGCGTCTGCGGCAAGCGCAGTTGCGGGTTCTAACGATGGAAGCCAAAGCATCCCAAGAGGTTCTGGCGGAGCTCCAGGGTCTGTTGGGTGAAGAGGGCAAGTAAGCCGTGTTTGTCATAGGCACCGCGGGACACGTTGATCACGGAAAATCCACGCTGGTCCGAGCCTTGACGGGCATTAACCCCGATCGTCTGCGTGAAGAGCAGGAACGAGAGATGACCATCGATCTGGGGTTTGCCTGGCTCACTCTGCCCAGCGGGCGCGAAGTGAGTGTTGTGGACGTCCCCGGACACGAGGACTTTGTCAAGAACATGCTCGCCGGCGTGGGCGGTATCGACGTTGCCGTTCTTGTGATTGCTGCTGATGAGTCGGTCATGCCCCAGACGCGCGAACACCTCGCAATCCTCGACTTGCTCGAGATCTCCAGTGGCATTGTGGCATTGAGCAAAAGTGATCTGGTAAAGGACCAAGAATGGCTCGATTTGGTCCGCGAAGAAGTGCGTGACGAATTGCAGGGAACCACGCTCCAGAATGCCAATATCATTCAGGTGTCGGCGGTCACAGGCGAGGGCCTACATGCCCTCTTATTAGAGATCG
>CAYQDH010000222.1:0-8630 GCA_964416075.1 uncultured Anaerolineales bacterium
AACTCGTCGCGCAGGGGATTGGGGTTGCGGTCGAACTCGATCACTGGCTCGTTCTGCAGCGGTATGGGATTGGCCGTGTGCGGGTAGGGCGGCATAGCGGCCAGGACGTGCAGCGCCGCGGCGAGGGCCACCCCCGAGCCCCAAGCATGGGGCAGCACCGTGACGCCGTAGGCCGAGGCGATGCCAAATATCTTATTCCATTCCGAGAACCCGCCACAGGCGCAGAGATCCGGCTGAGCGATATCCACGCAACCCTCGGCCAACAGATCGCGAAAGCCGTAGCGCGTCCACTCGCACTCGCCCCCGGCGATGGGAATACTCAGCGCCTGGCGCACGTGGCGATAGCCCTGGCGATCCTCGGGCGGCACCGGCTCTTCGAACCATAACACATTCAGCGGCTCCATGCCGCGTCCCAGGCGGATAGCGGTGTAGGCGTTGTAGGCGTGGTTGGCATCCACCATCATGGGGATCGCGGGCCCGATGGCGTCGCGGATGGCGGCCAGGCGCTGCAAGTCGGCCTCCACACTGAGCAGGCCCACCTTGGTCTTGACCATGGTGAACCCGGCGTCGACATACGAACGCGCCTCGGCGGCCAGGGCAGGTATCATCGCTGGCAGGTTGAGCACATCCTCGCCCCGATAGTAGCATCCCGTGGCATAGGCCACCACGCGATCGCGAAAGGCCCCGCCCAAGAGGGTATAGAGCGGCGCGCCCAACGATTGCCCCAGGATATCCCACAGGGCGATATCGATGCCACTGATGGCCTCGATGTATGTGCCCTTTTGGCCGAAATCGCGCGTAGCGGCATAGTTCTCTTCCCAGATGCGCGTCGGCTGGCGCGGATCGCGCCCCAGGATGCGGGGGCCCAGCACGGCCTCGATGCAGGCGGCCACGGGCTCGGCGGGACCCCATTGCCCGGCCTCGCCCCAGCCCACCAGTCCATCGTCCGTCTCGATGCGCACAATGAGACTCTTGCGCTCGGGAAAGGCGATCTGTGAGGAGTAAAAGCGTTCCTTGCCCAGCGCGGTCTTTAAGATGAACGTTTCTATTTTGGTGATCTTCATGGTCAGTCCTGTCCTTTTGGCAGCCGGTCTCGACAAGGCCGGCGCTCAAAATGGGTTCGTTTGGCAAAAAGTGCAGTCACGCCGAGGTGCACATGGGGAGGAAGAGCGGGCCTGGAGCCCCGCGGTCCAGGCGATGAAAAATGGGTTCGTTTGGTAAAAAGCGTGGTCACGTCGAGGTGCACATGGGGAGGGAGAGCGGGCCTGGAGCCCCGCGGTCCGGACGATGAAAAATGGGTTCGTTTGGTAAAAAGCATAGTCATGCCGAGATACACATGGGGAAGGAGAGTGGGCCTGGAGCCCCACGGTCCGGGCGATGAAAAATGGGTTCGTTTGGTAAAAACGGCCTGTGATGAAGACACGTTCTTGTCCTAAGATGAGGATGATGCCTGGACATTGGAGGAGCCCAGACCGAACATGGGCTCTACCTTATTATACACTGTGAATGGCACAAGCGCTTTGCGCTATGAGCCAGAGCCGGCCAGGGCTTCGCGCAGCGCCTCGATGGCCAGACGCCCACAGCGCCGGAACATCACCATGTTATCCCCGGCGATGTGCGGCGTGATGAACACATTCGGCAGCGGCCGATAGGGATGGTCCAGAGGCAGCGGCTCCACCTCGAACACGTCCAGGTAGGCCGTGAAGCGCTGCTTTTGAATCTCCGCCACAAGCGCGGCATCGTCAAAGATTAGGTTGCGCGCCGAGTTGACGAACACCGCGCCGTCCTTGATCCAGCCCAACTCGCGCGCGCCAAACATGCGCTTAGTCTCATCGGTGACGGGCAGGTGGAACGAGAGCACATCCGCCGTGCGCAGCAGCTCCTCCAGTGGCGTCCAATGGACGCCCATTTCTGCAGCCGTCTCCGGCGAGACATAGCGGTCATAGCCGATCACCGTGGCCCCAAGGGCGCAGAGCAGCCGTGCCACATGCTGTCCGATGCGCCCCAGGCCGACGAGGCCCACCACGCTTTCGCAGAGCATGCCCGCGCCATAGCGCGGCTCGCCCCAAGGGACTCCCGCCTTGAGCCGTTGGTCGAAGCCCAGTAGCCGGCGCACGCCCAGCAGCATCGCCGTGAGCGTCCACTCGGCCACCGCCTCGGTATTGGCGGAAAAGACATCGATCACCCGCACGCCCGCAGCCTCCCACATCGCCCTGGCCCGGTCGTGCGCCCCATGAAACCAATGCGAGATGGCGGCCACGCGCACCGTGCCCACTGCCTGCAGCACCTCGGTGGTGATCTCGGGGGCGCCGGTGCCATTGAGCGAAAGGATGCCCTGCGCGCCGCGCAGGGCCTCGATCAGCTCCCCCGGCGACATGGGCGCCTCGCGCGTGCCACCGGAGACCACCGTGGCGAACGACCCCAGGAGCGCCTCGTTCGCATCATCCATGTAGCGGGTGTACCAGGGACCCAAACGATGCACGTAAACGACGGGCTTGGCCATGTCACACTCCCTTTCCCAGGCAAAGCTTGGCGGCATCCCATGATATGGAGCCTTGCCGCTAGGTCGGATGCCCCCTTGGGATCTTGCTCCCAAGGGGCGGTTATGCAGTCGGGCGCTACGGTTCACGCCGCGATCCAATCTTGCCATCCAGCGGCTCGTTGTCCGGTGCGCTAGCGGACTTGCGCTCGGCGCGCTCTCAAGACGAATCCCACGATCGCCAGGACGATGACCAGAGCAAACACCCCAGCCCAGAGGGGCCAGTTCTTGAAGATCGAAGCGCCGAGGCTCCGAGAAACGGGCGTAAGGGTCGCCGTGGGCAGGGGTCGGGTAGGCGGGGCCGTTGGCTCGAGTGTCGCGGTAGGTGTCGGACCGGGCTGGGCCAGGATGGCGCCATCCTGGGTCATGCGCCTGACCTGGTCGGGCATCCGCGTTTGAAGAACTTGGCCATCACCATGGACGTCGATCTGCAATCTGAATTCCCTGTCTTCCGAATCCAGCGAGGCCACCATGCCTTCCTCAAGCGGGACGCTGCGGTAGGATAGGCTCATGGCCGACCCCGTATTTTGGGCCAGGATCGCGTAGAGAGTTATGTCGCCCGCGGCCCGGCCCACGATCCGCACCTGGGTCACCTCGTCGGACGGGTACAGAATCACACACTGGTCGCCGAAAACTGCGGCGCGCGAACCAAGGATCTCTTGCACCACTTGGCCATCCTCAAGACACCCGCAACGCTGATCCGCCGAGTTGACGACCAGGGTATCCCCTGGCCACTCGGCGGCCTGTGATCCGGCAGCCACTGCATCGACCGGTAGGCCTCGCACGAGGAGCTCGTGCGCTACGGCGCTCACCCAATCCACGACGGACAGGCAGGATAGCTCTTGTCGCTGCGCCTCGGCCGCAACATCCAAGGCCAGACCAGAGACCCGCCCGAGGTCCTCTATCCCCAACGGCCCTGGAGCCAGGTCGATGCTTTGATCGACGAGCCATCCGGCGACCTCCGCAATCATCTTCTGGGGATATTGACAACCTTGTTTCTCCAGGGTGGCGCCCAACCCTATCGTATCCAGGGGCGATGTCCCATACCTCTCCGCCACGATGTCGAACATATTGCGAACCACCCCTGCCACGCACGCACAATCGCTATTCGGGCTCGGCTGCACCGATACCGGCTTGGCCAGAATAGAATCGCGGAAATTGAGGCCGGGGTCCGGCTTTAGCAAGACATACAACTGCGCCTCAGTGACGGGCGTCCAGAAGAACAACCCGTCTACGCGCAGGACATAACTTGCCCCTGGTTGCAGGTCCGGCAGGGCTTCCAACTCGTCCGGGTGGCCAGGGGCATAGGCGTACCCGTCCAGTTGTTGGCCTGCTTTGTTGAGCATCACCTGCAGGGTGTACTGGCCGCCTCCGCTCGGGGCGACATAGGGCAGCCCTCCCACGTTGGTCACCTGGACCCATAGCCTATTCGCACGCAGGACCACCGGCTCTTGTAGGCTCGAGAAATCGGAGACCCATGTCTCAGCGGAGAGGGTAAAATCGGTGATCCTGACATCCGCAGGCGAGGGCGTCTCTGTTGGCGCAGGGGTGGGCGTTACCGTTGCGGTAGGGGGTGGTGCCACTGCTATCGGCGCAGCAAGCGCCGCCTCTTGTTGGCGACATTCGGCCGCTTCTTCGTCGGTAGCAGGCCATAGGGGATGGTCTCCCAGAAGCGCCCATTTGATGATGCCATAGTCCGTCTCGATGGGCTCGATGGCCACATAGTTGACGAGTTTCCCATCTTCTTCCGTCTCGGCAAGCTCGGCCACATTGACGTTGCCTAACATGTACACCGCATCATCGCCAGGGACCTGGATCGCCTTGCCATCGCGATCGAAGGCATTGCCCTGCCACAAATCCCAACCGGCGCCACAGCCCCCAAAGAGAACATAATCGCCGGATCGTCGAAATACGCCGGGCCAGGTCAGGCTATCCATGGCCCTCGATTTGGGCGACGGGATGTACAATGATCCCCACAGGATCAGAACGGCTGCAAAAAGGCGCAGGGTATTCATAGCTGGGCTCGCGGCACGTGGCTGTAGAAATGCCTCACCAGGCAGGTAAAGGCGGCGGGCGCTGGGGACATGGGGCCTCCCTGGCTGCTTTCCCAGACCAGTGTGGTCATGGGGGTGTTACAAGGTACGGTATACCTCGATCGGGAGTTTAGCCCAAGGTATGCAGCGCGTCAAAGTGGCCGGTCGCCCTTGTAGGAGCGCACGCAGCGAGGCCGGGAATGCCCCACGAACGCAAACGCTCGGCTGCCGTGCGACGCGCGGTCGAAGGCGAATCGCGCGGCAGTCGAAGGAATCGGGTCGTGCTTGGCAGCCTACTTGATCTCTATCTGCTCCAGCGTGCTCTGGCTCACCCGGGCTTGGGCATCCACCAGGTCGTTCTGCAGCAACAAATGAACCACCACCTGCAGGTATTGCTCATCCGTGAGGCTCCCGGGCGCGCGCGGGGGCATCCTCGTATGCACATAATCGTACAGCCCTTGCCCCGTCTCATACTTGGGCAGATTCGCGGAGGAACCGACCACCGCGGGCGCTCCGCCCCCCTGGCCCTGGGCGCCATGGCAACCCGCGCACGTCTTGGCAAAGAGCTCTTGCCCTGCTTGCGCTAGGTCGCCCGCCGTACTGCCGGCTTCCGCCGATGCGGTTGTGGCGGCTGGGGCCGTGGTGGCAGCCGGAGCCGTTGTGGCCGCTGGCGCCGTGGTGGCAGCCGGTGCGGCTGTAGCAGGTACCGACGTAGCCGCCGGAACGGACGTGGCGGGGACAGTAGCCGTGGCTGCTGGCAAAGCCGTAGCCGCCTCTGCTGCGGCGACCGCAGGCGTTGACGCAGGCACTGCCTCGTTCGAGGGTGCTGCAACGGGCGTGCCCGCCGCGCATGCCGTCATCCCTATGGCCAATGTCAGGATCACCACTGCCAAGATCACAGAACGCATCAGAACCTCCCTTGAATGGTTATTTGCCCAGGATGGGCCAAGTCATCCATGCCATAGCTAGCCGATGCTACACCTGCCGTGCAGTGTCCTTGGCCGACGAGGCCATCGCGCGCCGCCTTCTCCGTACAGCGAGTTGACGAGTTCAGCGCTGGCGTGCCAGACGCAAAAGGAACCCCTGCAGCATGACATAGAGAAATTCAAACGACGAGGGTGAACGCCAAAATGGGGGTCGTATGAGATGTGGCTCACCGTACCCCAGTATTATACGTCGAAGAGCCAAAAGGTCACATTTGGGCAAATCACGCTTAGACGAGGAGATACTCGGTCCAAAAGGCATACATCGACAACTACAGGCCGTCGCGCTGGATGCTGCTTATTACAGGCAACAAAACCCAGCGATACGGCCTTTGCTCATCGAGGAAGCGATGCTGATGCCCTGCCTTATTCGACACTCACATCGATGTCCAGGCCTAGAACTTGAAGCCGGTCCAGGCCCTCGAAGAAAACCAACGGCAGTTTGATATCAACCCAATAGACACCATCGGAGGTCTCGTCCACCACGACATCGGCTGTGATATCTCCATTGACGAGGATCGTCGAGGTGTCGGCCAGGCCCGTGGACCAACGTTTTTGACTTGGCGAACACAGGCCGTATAGTTGGGATGCGAGTCCCATCGCCGGCCTTGGGCCTCGAAATGATTCGACCGGCCAAGATCAACGTGGGGCGGAAGCGAGCGTTGAGTACCCTCCTGCGCACATTGCTGGTCATCCTCGGAACCATATCGGTTGGACTGGGGGTTGTGGGGATCTTTGTACCCGTTTTGCCCACCACACCCTTTCTGCTGCTTGGCGCTGCCTGCTATGCGCGTAGCTCGCAACGCTTCTACGACTGGTTGCTCAATTGTCGCCACTTGGGACAGTACATTCGCAACTATCGTGAAGGCAAAGGCATCCCCCTCCTGACCAAAGTGATAGTACTGTCGCTCTTGTGGATCACGATCGTTTACTCCGCTCTCTTTGTCATCGACGCGCTGATTCTTCGAATCATCTTGCTGTTCATCGCCGTGGCCGTCAGCGTGCATGTGCTCAAGCTGCCGACCACGCACAGATCAGGGTAGCGGACGGGTAGGATGTAGAACGCCGTTCTTTTCCGGCGAGCATAGTAGGCCCGCTCGTAGCAGTTGCCGCAAGCTCGGCGGGGCGTCGCGGTGCAACAGAATCCAAACCCTCACCTCACCATGAACAAGGGTCAACTGAGATCAAGGAGGAGAGAGAAGCGATGCCGCAACTGATCACCACCCTGGGGACATGCAGCGCCGACGGGTTGGGCGTTATCCTGCCTCACGAACACATCTTTGTGGACCTGCGCGCGGGCGAGCCCTCCGGCTTTGCCCAGGCCGAGCGCGCGGACGTCATCCGCCTGATGGGCCCAGAGCTGGAGCGCGCCCGCGCCGTGGGGATCGGGGCCATCGTGGAGGCCACGCCCGTGGGGGTGGGGCGACGCGTCGACCTGGTGCGCGCCGTGTCGGAAGCAACCGGCTATCCTATCGTCGTACCCACGGGCATCTATCGCGAGCCCTGGGTGCCCACGTGGGCGCGCGAGACCAGCGAGCAAGCACTAACCGATTGGATGTTCCGTGAACTGACCGAGGGGATCGAATCGTCGGGCGTGCGCGCTGGGTGGGTCAAGATCAGCGCGGGGGATGACGGCCTCACAACGGTGGAGGGCAAGATACTGCGTGCCGCGGCGCGAGCTGCCGCGCAGACGAACGCCGTCATCGGCAGCCACACCGTGCGCGGGCGTGTGGTGCAGGAGCAGCTAGCCATCCTCGAAGACGCCGGATACACCCCCTCCCGCTTCATCTGGATTCACGCCCAGAACGAGCCAGACCTAGTATCACGTTAATCTAGATTTTGCTCTTTAAGAACTGGATACAGACGTTTGAGCTTGATGCGAGCCTCGGCGGTAGTGAATTGCCAGTCCACGGTGACGCGCGCAGCGTTGCGACGCGATTGCCAGGCCGTGGTCTCCTGTTCGAGAGCGCTCTTGTTCGGGATGCGTCGGTCGAGACACTGGCGAGCCAGCACCGCCAACTCGCACTCCGCGATGTTCAGCCAACTGCCGTGCTCGGGCGTGTAGTGCCATTCCAGCTTGGCGGCAATGCGCCGTGCCTGGACTGGCTCGAAACGCTCATACAAGCACGCTGGCGTGTGCGTGTTGAGATTGTCGGTGACCAGGACGATGGCGTCCGCGTCCCGGTAGTCTTCTTCGACCAGGATACGCAGTTCTTCGGCAAAGTCCTGCGCCGTACGACGGTCGGTGACGCGCACTTTGCGGCGGCCGTATAGCGGCTCGACGGCCATGAACAGGTTGCACACACCGTTGCGGGCATACTCATAGTCTTGGCGCTCGGTCTGGCCACGCCCCAAGGGCAGGCTGCCACGAGGTGTCTCCCGCAGTGCCTTGCTGGTCTCGTCGACACAGACTACAGGGCGCTTGGCATCGTAGGGTCGCTTGTACACGTCCAGCACGTCTTCCATCTTGGCCACATATTGGGCCGAGGGCTTGCCGATACACCACGATTTCACCCGCCAAGGCTTAAGTTCGTTTTTTTCAACCACTCGCCGATGGTCACATGGCTCACCTCTTCGACGTAGCCCAGTTCGACCATCTGGTTCGCCAATAGACGTAGCGTCCAGCGCGCCTGGCCCTGGGGAGGGGCACTGCAAGCCAACATCGTTAGCTTCGCTTCCACTTCGCCTGTCAATTTCGGCTTGGCCCCAGGCCAGCCCTTGTCGTTCAGCGCTTGCGGCACACCGCCCTCGATATATCGCCGACGGATGTTCCGCACGCTACTCACACTGCACAGAGCAGCTTCCGCAACTTCCTGGTCCGTACGCTTCTGGCCCTGACTGCGGTCACTCAGAAGCAGGATACGCGCTCTGGTTTGTTTGCGGGCCGGTGAGTTGCCAGCGTGGATCAACTGCTCAAGCTCTGTTCGTTCGTCTACTTTCAGTTCGATGTGTCTATGTTTGCCCATGCTGTGCACTTTACCAGCATGGAACAGAATGTCAAAATCTAGCCTAACTGTCCACTAGCCTTCCCCCAGCAGTCTCATATTTAGCTCTTGTGCCCGGTTGGCGTGCAAC
>CAYQDH010000223.1:0-5303 GCA_964416075.1 uncultured Anaerolineales bacterium
AGATCGCTCCCACCAGGCCGATGGCCACCTCCAGCGTGAGGTAGCGCGTGCTGTTGAGGCCCACGATGGCCACGCGGTCGCCCGGCTCCACGCCCAGGGCACGGAGGGCCGCCGCTGCTGTGAGCATGTCCCGGCGCACCTGCGCCGTGTCGCGCGTCACCACCTGGCCCTCAATCACATCGTGGTAAGTGACCGGCCGGCTCTTGCTGCCCAGGCGATAGATGATCTGCTCGTGGACTGTGCGCTCATCGCGGTGCATGAAGCCATGATACACCGCATAGTCGAGGAGGCGCGGCAGGAACTCGCGCCAGTCCAGCTGATAGGGTCCCAGCAAGCGATCGACGTTCTCGCGTCGGAACTCTAGCCCCTCGGCCATGTAGGGCAGCAGTGTTTTGAGCGTGGCCCACCGGCCTGCAGGCGGCTTTTGAGGCGACTCCGGCCGGAATTGCCCGCGTCGCAGGGGCAAGGGCACGCAGAGGGGATGGGGCAGTTGCAGGTCCAAGTGCTCGCGAGCCCAGCGGCGCACGAACTCGAGCAACTCGGCCACGGTCGGCAGGGACGCGTGGGGCGCCGTGAGGTGAAAGTTGTGACCGGCAGCCTCGGCGCGGAAGGTGAGCTGCACAACGGACTGCGCCACATAGTCCACTGGGACCAGATTGACCACCGCACGGGGGCTGGTCGGCACTACAGTCAGCTGACCCATCAGGTACAGGCGCAGGGGGTAGTAGAGCGTGTTGAATGTCTTGATCTCGCCGTTCTGCGAATGGCCGACGATCATCCCCGGTCGGAAGACAGAGACGGGGAGATCGTCTTTGGCTGCCTGGACCAGCATCTCCGCCTCGTATTTGGTCACTTCGTAGGCGCTGGAGAAACCAAAGGCGTCGGTCAGGGCCTCCTCCGGCACCGCGCCGTAGCGCCCTCCCGCCACATAGGCGGTGGAAACGTGAGCCAGGCGAGACAACCCGTGATCTCGGTGCGCGGCGCGGGCCAACGCCAGCACGTGCTCGGTTCCTCTCACGTTGGTCGCTCGCAGCTCGTCCAGCGGCGCCACCAGGCGCAGGTCAGCCGCAGAGTGGATGATGTGGGTCACCTGGCGTACCAGTTGGGCATAGGGCACATCGTCCAGCCCCAGCTTGGGCTGCGACACGTCCCCACAGAGCACCCGCACCCGTTCTCCGATCGAGGCTACCAGCTCAGGCCAGTCCCACCAGGCACGTCTGAGGCGGTGAGTCGCCCCTTCCTGGTCCTCGCCGCGCACCAGCGCGAGCACCGTACCATCCGTCTCCTGTAATAGCTCTCGGGCCACTTGCGTGCCCAGGAATCCTGTGGCTCCGGTCAGCAGAATAGTCTTGTTCATCAGATAGCCTCCCATCCGTTTGCCTGGACAAAAGCTCGCAACAACTCGCGATTGCGCCGGGCTGCTCCCAGGTGCTCCTCATAACTATGTCGCAAAGCCTCTCGCTGGAGGCTGGGGTTAGCCAACAGGCGCTCAACCCGTTCCAGGAGTTGGGCGTGCATCGTGGGCGAACAGGAATCGACAAAGAACTCGTCCTGCAGCCCCATCTCAGCATAGATACTCTTGAGCCGGAGGTCATGGCCCACGGCCACTTGGGGCACCTGGCCAGCCAGCGAGAGCACGCAAGCGTGGTAACGAGAGGTCACCAGCAGGTCCAGGCTGCGCAACAAAGTGGTGATCTGCGAGGCGTTGTATTGGCGCGAGGAAAAGATGTGCGCACTGGCCGCGTGGGTCATGTATCGATGCACCTTCCGGGCGATCCCCTCGTCGAGCTGCTCCATGCAGATCAGAGCCACCGACTTGTCATGTTTTTCCACCATCCGATCGGCCAGGGCAGCATAGCCCCGCGCCAGGGCCTCGCTTTCCCGATCGCGCTCGGGGGAGCGCGTAAAATAGTAGGGCCACTTGTAGCAATCCTCGCGCCGCCCCCAGGGGCGCATCCTCACGGGCCAGCGGTAGAAATCGACGAGGGCCAGCCCCACCACACTCGATCCCGCCTCCGGCCACTCCTTGCGCAGGAGGCCCGCATCCTGTGGGTCAGGAACAAAGGTAAAGGCGTTATCGGCCGTCACTTCCAGCGGCGCCGTGACACCCCACTGGCGCATGCGCTCGGCAGCGGCCTTGGCGCGGGTGATGATCAGGTCGGTCTTGCTGGCTTCACTGCGGACCAGTCGCCGATTGAGGGCCGACTTCATCTCTCCGGCGTCCACGGCATAGGCTGCGCACGGCTTGTCCATGATGTGAGCGCAGCGCGTGGTCCACAGATACGCCCACAGCAGAGCAGAGGTCCAGGTGTCCATGTACGTGCTACCCTCTACCAGGAAGATCAGATCATTTTCACGGACGAGGCGATGGAGAGCAGCAAAAAAGATAGTGGGAAGGAAGGGGATGCGCTGCCGCGGTCCTTCAGAAACGTAACGCCGCAGGTTGTCCGGGTTGAGGCTAGGGATGTTGATGGTTGCTTGCGGACCCAGGACGGCGCGCATATCCTCGATGTCCGCCAGTAGAAGGGCCTCGGCGCCGGTGTTGTTGGCGCCATTGTAGCCTACCATCAAGACACGAGCCTGGCCATTGTGGTTCAGATTAGTGGTCTTTTCCATCGAGTAGCTCCTCTGGGTGCCTAAGGCCCTCTGTTCGGGCTAGGACTTGCGGTCTTGGTTACATCATAAGGCCGGAGACCCAAAAGAGCACCCCCCGGTGGGCCAGAAAGCACCTGGCCTGCCGGGGGGTTCAGTTCTGGCCGGATGGGGGACCGGCCTAATACAAAAGCGGTAATAGGATTCAGGGGTCGACTGGCGTGGGCAAGGATGCCGGCTCGGCGCCGCTATCCTTAATCTTTGCCGAGAGCGATGTCCGGAAAACGAGATCCCCGGCGCGGCAGATGTCCTTGATCACGTCGCGTCCCGAGGCGGCGGAGAGCTCCACATTGCCACCCGGTTCGACCCATTGCCCGATCATGTACAAACGATCCAGGCCGGGCAAGGTCTTGCTCATCGGGCGACCCACCATCATGCTCATCTTGCGCGTGGTCATGGCCCATCCGGCAAAGGCGCCCTGCCAGTTACTCGTGTAGCGCTCATAGGTCATGGGGGTGGCCACATCCACCTCCTCGACGGTGGCGGCAAAGCCGGGGTAGCGTTCCCCCAAGGCCTGGATAACCTGCGCCGCCACATGATCCTTGGCCGCCCTGTATGCCTCGCGGTCGGCGCGCACCTCGTGCCAGTAGGCATAGCTCGCCGCGCACCACAAGGTGAGCACGGATTTGCCCGGAGGGGCCATCGTTGGGTCAAAGCTATAGTGCTTGAGCACCAGCCGATCGAGCCTGATGTTGCCCAATGCGATCGGCTGGGGCAGCGGGAAGCTGACCATGGGCGGCTCGCGCGACCAATCGGCCGCCACACCGAGCGAGATCTGCAGGATCGACTGGCAGACGGGCAAATCCGTGTAATATGAGCGAATCTTGTCGTCGACATAGAGCCCGTGCAGCATTTTGAAGATCGTGCTGTGCCCGTCAGCGGCCGAGATGACGATGTCGGCGTGGTGGACTCTGCCATCAGCCAAACGGACGCCCACCGCCCGAGCCATCCCTTCGCCTCGGGGTTCCAAGCTCTCCTGGACAAGGATCTCCTCAACTCGCGACCGGTAGTGGATCTGCCCGCCCAGGTCCAGGTAACGCCGGGCCAGGTCCTCAGCGAATTTCAGGGACCCGCCGATGGGATAGCCCATCTCTCGATCATTCATCATGGCGATGCTGCTCAAAAAGAGCATCATGGGAAAGTCGGGGCGCGAGAACTGGAAAAAGTGGGGCAGCGCTTCGCGCAGCAGCGGGTCCTGGAATCGCTCGGCGAATTCGCTAACGGTGACCTTGAGCCAGCGCAGCGTGGGCAAGAGCATGGGCAGCATTTCCTGGCCCAACTGCATGAATTCGAGCGGATCGGAGGGGGTCATGTCCACCGGCAGCTCCATACGCGTGAACTGGCGCAGCGCCCGAGCCAAGTCGTGGATCACGTCCTCATCAACGGGCGACAGCTCCAGCATATGCTGTTCCAAGCGCTCGATGTTGGTGTAGAGGATCAGAGAGCGGCCGTCGCGGCCCTCGAAACGAACAAACTCGTCGTAGTAGTGGACTTGGCGCCCCTCCACCATCCCCAGTTCCTGCCATAGCGGGTAGGTGCTGGATGCGGGGCTGGTGCCGCCCAAGAGGCGTATCGAGCCATCGAACAGGTACCCGTGGCGCCTCCACGACGTGCACAGCCCCCCGGGGATCCTGTGCAGCTCAAAGATCTGGGAACGCAGCCCATTCATTTGAGCATAGCATCCCGCCGCAAGGCCGGCGATGCCGGCGCCGATGATGGCGATCGTCTTTCTCTTGCTCGGCTGGACCATCTGCTATTTGCCGTCCTTTCCTCACCACTCGCGATTGTGCGGAGCGGAATTGTACCTGAACTGCCGGTACTGCCAAATCGTCGCAGCGCATGATCAACGCTGCTACTCTTACGTGGGCAGCGGATGCTTGGTGGCACGAATGGAATATGTTGCAGAGCCCTCGTTGTTTTTGGTAAAATCGGGGCAGCATGCAGGGTGAAGTGAGGCCGAACCAGAGTTCTTGGGCAGCGGGAAACGAGGATGGGCACAAGCAGACCGATCCTGGAAGCGAAGGAGAGCAGAGATGAGAATCGACACGATTGAGCTCTACCATGTGGCCATGCCACTAATCTATCCATTTCGTACCTCCTATGGCGAGGACGATTGCATCGAGAGCGTCCTGGTGCGCATGGCGAGCGGCTCGCTTTATGGGTGGGGGGAGGCCAGCCCGTTGCGCGCCCCAACCTACAGCAGCGAGTGGGCAGGGGGCGTCTTTGCTACCATGCGCCAATGGCTGGCGCCCGCCCTAGTGGGCCGCGAGGTCGCCAGTGGGGAGGAGTTACAGGCCGCCATGGCATCCTTCAAAGGGAACTACTTTGCCAAGGGCGGCCTGGACATGGCCTGGTGGGATCTGCATGCGCGGAGCCAGGGACGACCGCTCTGGCAGGTGATCGGGGGACAGAGTCCATCGGTCGATGTCGGAGCGGACCTGGGGGTGATGGATGATATGGATATGCTACTGGGCGAGATCGAGAAGGTGACCCAGGCCCAGTTCAAGCGGCTCAAGCTCAAGTTCAGACCGGGGTGGGACGTGAACATGGTGGCCGCGGTGCGCGAGCGTTTCCCCGACCTGGTGATCCATGTGGACTGCAACAATGCCTATTCTCTCGCGAACCTGCCCATGTTCCGGGCACTGGATCCG
>CAYQDH010000223.1:5313-8556 GCA_964416075.1 uncultured Anaerolineales bacterium
TACGAGCTGGCCATGATCGAGCAGCCGTTGGCCCACGACGACCTGCTCGACCACGCCACACTGCAGCAAAAGATTCGGACGCCCATCTGCCTAGACGAGAGCATCGTCTCGGTGGCCCGGGCGCGACAGGCCATCCAACTGGGCTCCTGTCGCTGGATCAACATCAAGCCTGCGCGTGTCGGTGGGCTGACCAACGCCATCGCCATCCATAATGTCTGTCGCGATGCCGAGATCCCGTGCTGGATCGGAGGGATGTTGGAATCAGCGGTGGGACAATCGCACAATTTGGCGCTGGCAACCCTACCCAACATCAAGTATCCTTCCGATATCTTTCCCACCAGTCGCTTCTATCACCAAGACCTAGGAGAGCCCGAGCTATCGCTCAGTGGCCCCTCACAGATGCGCGCGCTGGATGCCCCGGGGATCGGTCGTGAGCCACACCCCGGCCGTTTGGCGCAGATGACGGTGCAAAGTGCGGTGGTCAGGTAGGGCTTGTTTGTGCTACACTAGTTGGTAACCAGAGGAGTAGCTTGATCAAGGGGGATCGAATGTCCAAAGGAAACAAGAATAAAAAGCACAAAGAAGACACAACCCAAGCGCAAGAGGTGGTGGAGCGGGCGATCGAGGCCACAGAACCCCAGCCGGCGAAAAAGAGCGCCCTGAGCACCAAGGACTATGAGCGCGAGCTTCACCGCTTGCAGCTCGAGCTCGTCAAGCTACACGAGTGGGTGAGGGCCAAAGGGCTCAAAGTGTGCATTGTCTTCGAAGGGCGCGACGCGGCGGGCAAAGGAGGGGTCATCAAGCGTATCACCGAGTTGCTCAATCCACGCATCGCTCGGGTGGTGGCTTTGGGTGTGCCCACCGAACGGGACAAGACACAGTGGTATTTTCAGCGCTACGTCGCACACCTACCTGCTGGCGGGGAGATGGTGCTCTTTGACCGCAGCTGGTATAACCGAGCTGGGGTGGAGCGAGTGATGGGCTTTTGCACCGAGCAAGAGTACACCGAGTTTCTGCGTTCCTGCCCCGAGTTCGAGCGCATGCTCCTCCGCTCGGGGATCATCCTGATCAAGTATTGGTTCTCCGTCAGCGACGAAGAGCAGGAGCGACGTTTCCGGGCGCGGATCGAGGATCCCACAAAGCGTTGGAAGCTCAGCCCGATGGATATGGCCTCGCGCACCAAGTGGGTGGAATACTCCAAGGCCAAGGATGCCATGTTCACCTATACCGACACCAAGCAATCACCCTGGTGGGTCGTCAATGCCGACGACAAAAAGCGCGCGCGCCTGAATTGCATCCATCACCTGCTGAGCATGATCCCCTACGAGGATCTCACACCCGACCCGATCGAGCTGCCGCCACGGCAGAAGGATGAGGGCTATGTACGGCCCCCCATCACCGACCAGACCTTTGTGCCCGAAGTGTACTGAAACGAGGAGAGGTATGTAAGAATGGCCATGGTTCACGGACGCTTGGTGGGCAAGGTCGCGTTGGTCAGCGGAGCATCTCTGGGCATCGGGAGGGGCTGTGCCCTGGCGTTGGCCGAGGATGGCGCCGATGTCGTGGTCAACTATTTCAGCCACGCGGATGAGGCCGAGGCAGCGGCAAAGGAGATCGAGGCACTGGGTCGCCAGGCCATGGCGTACCAGGCTGACGTGTCAGACCGCGCGCAAGTCGAGCGCATGATCGAGGCCACGTTGGCGCGCTACGGCAGGCTGGACATCTTGGTCTCCAACGCCTACCTCTCCATCCGCCAACCATTCCTGGAGATGACCCCAGAGGGGCTGATGCGCACGCTAGAGGTGAGCCTGTTGGGCGCATTCCACTGCTGCCAGCTTGCGGCCAGAGCCATGGTGGCCCAGGGTCGCGGCCACATCATCGTCATCGGTTCCGTGCACGCCGAGCATCCTTTTGGCGGAGCCACGGCGTACAACATGGCCAAATGGGCACTGGATGGCATGGCCCTCACGGCGGCCGCTGAGCTGGCACCCCAGCACATCCATGTCAATGTCATTCACCCGGGATGGATCGATACACCCGGCGAGCGGCGATATTATTCCGAAGAGCAACTGATCGAGGAAGGCAAGCGCATCCCCTGGGGGCGATTGGGGACGCCACGGGAAATAGGTCGCGTGGCTGCCTTCCTGGCATCCGACGATGCCGAGTACATGACGGGGGCCATCGTACGCGTCGATGGGGCGCATATACTGGGGTTGACTTGAGTAGCGTGGAACGCTAGAGCAAAGGGGGGCTGCAGCATGGATTATGTGAGATTCGGCAGATCGGGTTTGAAGGTCGCGCCGGTGTGCCTGGGAACGATGACCTTTGGCCGCGAGGCGGACGAGACCATGTCGTTCAAGCTCATGGACCGCTATGTGGAGCTGGGGGGCAACTTTTTCGACACGGCCGACGCCTATACCACCGGGGTATCCGAAGAGATTGTCGGGCGCTGGCTCAAGGCGCGAGGAGCGCGCAATAGGATCGTGCTGGCCACCAAGGTCTATGGCACGATGGGGCCGGGGCCCAACGATGGTGGCCTCTCGCGCCTGCATATCCAGCAGGCCATTGAGGCCAGCCTGAAAAGGCTGCAGACCGATGTCATCGATCTCTACCAGATCCATCGCTGGGATGCCAACGCCCCGCTGGAAGAGACGTTGGAAACGCTCAATGACCTGGTGCGGCAGGGCAAGGTGCGGTACCTTGGTTGCTCTAACCTTGCGGCCTGGCAATTGAGCAGATTTCTGCACACCGCCGACATCCGCTTGTGGTCCCGATTTGTGAGCCTACAGCCAATATACAATGCCCTGAACCGCAGCATCGAAAGCGAGCTTCTTCCCCTGTGCGAGGCAGAGGGTCTGGGAGTGCTCACTTATAACCCTTTGGGCGGTGGGATGCTGACAGGCAAGTACAAGCGCGGCGAGCCAATGCCCATGGGGGCGCGGCTGGAGGCGTTCGAGGTGTACTATCAACGCTATTACACCAACGCCGCGTTCGATGTCGTAGAAGCGTTCCTCAGTGCAGCACAGCAGCGCGGGGTAAGCCCCGCCCAACTCGCCCTGGCCTGGGTGTTGGGGGAAAAGCGAGTCAGCTGCCCCATCCTGGGAGCGCGGAACCTGGAGCAACTCAACGACAGCATTCAGGGCTTAACGATCGCGCTCACCCCCGAAGAACGCGCCCTTATCCCCGCGGTCCCGCCAGGACGATGGGTGGGGGACGATCCCGTGTACGATCGTAGGAACTAGG
>CAYQDH010000224.1:0-8534 GCA_964416075.1 uncultured Anaerolineales bacterium
TGATCCAGCAGCTTGCCCTTCAGGTCCCACAGGGCCGTATCTATGGCGCTGATCGCATAGCTGGCCAGGCCGCCACTGCCATAGGCGGCGGTCATGCGACTGAGTAGGTCATAGTGCTTTTCGATGGCCATACAGTCCTGGCCCACCAGGTGCTTGGCGAAATGGTCCTCGATGATAATGCCTGCCGGCTTGCCGTAAGAACAGGGGCCCACGCCCCATGTGCCATCCTCGGCGGTGACCTTGACCCACGCCCCCTCCCACGTGGGCATCCACAGGTCGCGGATGCGCTTGAACTCGGGGAACTTGCTCATGGGGTTGGCCACTTCGGCACTGTCGGCCCACGAAGCGCGCCTGGGCTTTGTTTTTGGCTCCTTGCGCGGCATGTTCATGCGCATAGCCTCGATCTTTTTGATCTTCATACCATTCTCCTTGCATCGTCTTGGCGTTCGCGCGACGGACACGACGCGGCAAATACAGCCCCGGGGCGTCCGCGCGGAGCGCACTGGGGGTGATTGTACTCGCAGATGGACGACATTTCAACCACACCAAAAGCATCCGCCCTCCGGAAGGAGGGCGGATGCTGTACGATCTGTGTGGTCCGCGATCGCCTCGACGGCGTAATGTCGCGCGATAGAGACTGTCGGGTTACTGTGTTGGCTCCAACCTGCACCACATGATCAGAGCCGAGCGGTGCCAGAACCCCTCATGCAGATACTCATCGTCGCAGGATGGCCAGCCTGTCCAGTAGGTCGTGTTCATGGGCAGCTGGATCACCGTCTGCACCAGCATGGTGTCCGGCAGGTTGTCGATCCAGATCTCCGCCGCCTTGTGCCACAGCGGGTCGATCGCGGGGTCGTTGTAATCATAGACCTTCATCTGCTCGACGACCGCATCGTACTCTTTGTTGACCCAGCGGTAGAAGGGATAGGCGGACTCCCCGATGGGCAAGGCCCAGCGGGAATGGTACAGGTCCATGGTGGCCACGGGGTCCTTCACACTACCGCCGTGCCCCCAGATGAAGGAGTTGGCCTGGCCCGTCTGCAGGCGGGCACTAAAGTCTGCCGGAAGGCTGAAGGTGGCATCAAAGCCGCCGCGGCGCAATTGCGCCGTGACGACTGGGGCGCAGGGGGTCATGGACGGATGCTGCGGGAAGGTCACGATCTCCAGCTTGATGGTGTTCCCGCTGGCGTCTGCCCACATGCCATCCGCGTTCTTCTTGTAGCCCTTGCCCTCCATGATCGCCGCGCTTTTCTCCGGGCTGTACTCGATGGGGTTCTTTTTGTCGGTCAGGTCCTTGATCTGCTCCATGTACGGCTTGAGCGCGCCGTAGTTGGGGAAGGGCAGGGGCATGTCCGTAGTGCTAAAGCCGGAGAAGGCGAACTGCACGATCTCCGGGCGATCGACGACATAGCTCATGGCCCAACGCAGCTCGGGATCGTCGAAGGGCTTGACCATGCAGTTCCAGCCCAACCCGGCGGGCCACCAATCGGTGAACCCGAAGGGAGAGCGCGGGCAGTGGGTGATGAACTTGGGGTTCTGCGACTGGATGAGCTGCATGTTGGTGGGGGTCATGGAGAAGGCCATGTCGATTTCGTTGCCGATGCACATCTGGGCCATGGTGATCTCGTTCATCCCCGGCAGGTGGATCTGGCGCTCGACGCGCGGCACCTTCTGGAAGCCGATCTTGGCGGCCCACCAATCCGGGCGCACATCCCAGATCTTTTGCTCCACCGTGCTACCCACCAGCTTGTATGGCCCGGTGGTCAATGGCCATCCCTTGGCCGGGTCATAGTTCGCGAACGTGCTCGGATCCTTGACGTCCTTCCAGACGTGCTCGGCCATGTAGAAGATCATGCCATAGTCGGCCCAGCAGACCACATAGTCGAAGAAGAAACGCGGGCGCGGTGCGTCGAAGGTGAGCTTGAATGTATAGTCGTCGGGCGCCTCAGCATTCTTGACATAGAGGTTGTAATCGCCGCTGTAGCTCATGGTCTTGTTGGCCTTGACGATGTTGATCATCATGAGGCAGTCTCTGGCCGTGAAGGGCTGGCCGTCGCTCCACTCCACACCCTTGCGTATCTTGATCTCCAGGGTGGTATAGTCATCCGAGTACTTCCAGCTCTCCCCCATCCAGGGGATGATCTCGGTGACGTTGAGCATGTTGGCGAAGAACAGATAGTCGAGTGCCGCATTGGTAAATCCGCTGCGGGATGCTCCGGGCACTAGGAAGTTGAACAACTCGATATCCGTGAAGCCACCGGGATGCTCGCCACCCGTTCCGGCCACGATCAGGGTGCGGTTGCGGGGCACCGCCTTCAGCCCGGCCACTGCGCCCTTGGGCAACTCCGTAGGCGCCTGCACCACCTTCTCCACCACCTTGGTCTCGACGACCTTTTTCTCCACCACGACCGTCTGCTCGACGATCTTTTCAACCGGCTTTTCGACGATCTTTTCCTTCTCGACGACGACCGTCTCCTTGACGATCTTGGGCGCACAGGAGGCCAGGAATCCCAATGCCCCAGCTCCGGTGAGCTGGATCATGGTTCGGCGGGAAATTCTCTTGGACACGGGCTTTTTCTCCTTTGCCTAATCGCGGTAAGCCCTGCCGGTACATATCGCCGGCATAAGCTCTCACTTGTGGACGGACTTGAGGCAGTCAATCCGTCCGAACGGAGGCACCATTCACGCCAAGACCCATCTTCTCCAGGGCATTAACCCGATCTCTCGAGCCGGCGATCACCCCCCTTCGAGCCGCTTGTGGGCTATGTCTAAAGCCAGGCACTTTTTACCCATCCCCTGATCTCGGCGAGTAACGTATCGCCAGAAGCCGGGGCGATGCGATCATCTAGGCGAATATAACTCCATAACTTGTTCCTTGTCCAATGCCGGAGCATCCCGATAGAGGTAGCAGGCTGCCGCGCGGCCGCTATCCGGCGCATAGAGCGGCGGAGGGCTATCCCAACAGATGTCCATGACATGAGGACATCGCTCGGCGAATTTGCACCCCTTGTTGGGGCGAGCAGCGCCTCTGTCGGCGGTCACCTCCCCTGTCTTGTCCTTGCCCCAGCGTCGCTTGGGGTCGGGCAAAGGGATGGAGCTCACCAGTAGCTGGGTATAGGGATGCAGTGGATTCTTGATCACCTTGTTTACGCTGCCCACTTCGACCATCGAGCCCTGGTAGAGCATCAGGATGCTCTGGCTCACCTGGTAGGCCGTGGTGAGGTCGTGCGTAATATAGACCAGTGACACCCCCAGGTTCTTTTGCGCCTGCTGCAAGCTCTCCAGGATCGTCGCCCGCAGGCTGGCATCCACCATGGAGACCGGCTCGTCCGCCAGGATGACACTGGGATTGAGCATCAGTGCCCGGGCCACCATCACGCGCTGGCGCTGGCCGCCGCTCAGCTGGTGCGGGTAACGCCCCAAGGTCTCTTCGGGGCGCAGCCCCACCCCTGTTAACGTCTTATCCATCAGCTCCTGGCGCTGCGCCTTGGGCATCTTGGGCTCAAAGCAGGCGAGAGGGGTCAGGAGCGCGTGATCCACGGCGTAAAAGGGATTGTAAACCTCGAACGGATCCTGAAAAATGGCCTGCACCGAGCGACGAAAACCCATCCACTCGCTGTGGTCCATCGCCGAGAGCGGCCTGCCCTTGTAATAGATCTCGCCCATGCTTGGGCGGATGAGCCCCAACAACAGTCGCGACAAGGTGGTTTTCCCGCTGCCGCTCTCGCCGGCGATGGCGATGGTCGAAGGAGGATCCGACCGGATAGCCAGCGAGGCGTCGTCCAGTGCGACGGTGACCCTCTTCTTGCCCCCGAACACCCCGCCACTAGTAAAGACCTTGGTGATGCCGCGCGCCTCCAACAGCATGTCATCGCTCATGCCTGGCCTCCGTCGAAAAGCTGGCAGGAAACCCACCGTCCGGGACGGATCTCCTGCAGTTCGGGCTCCTTGTCGGGCACGCAGTGGGCGCCGTCGGGGCACCGCGCTCGGAAGGCGCAGCCCGGCGGGGGGTCAAGCAGCGAGGGGGTCATCCCCGGGATGCCCTTGAAAACGCCCTTGCTATCCAGGGAGGGCAGTGTGGCGATGAGCAGGCGCGTGTACGCATGCAGGGGGTCCTCAAAGATCGCCTCCACGGGCCCCACCTCGACCAACTTGCCGGCGTACATGATCCCCACCTTGTCCACGAACTGGGCCATCAAGCCCATATCGTGGCCCACCAGGATCACCGCCGCCTCGATGTCCTTCTGCACCTGGCCCAACGTCTCCATGACCTGCTTTTGCACCACCACATCTAGGGCGCTGGTGGGCTCATCGGCGATGATCACCTTGGGGTGCAACGAGATGGCGGTGGCGATGCACACGCGTTGCTTCATGCCCCCGCTGAGCTCGTGCGGGTACATCTCGGCCACCTCGGCCTTGAGCCCCACCCGTTCCAGCAGCTCCGCAAGCCGCGGCATAAGCTCCTGCTCCGACTTGCGCCCTTCGTGGGCCACGATGGTATCCATGATCTGGTGCTTGACGCGCATCACCGGGTTCAGAGAGTTCATGGCCCCTTGGGGGATCATCGAGATCTGCGCCCCGCGGGCCTGGCGTATCCCTTCCTCGGACAGCTTGAGCAGGTCCACGCCATCCAGCAGTGCCTGGCCCCCTTCGACCCGGCCGGGGCTCAGGATCAGGCGGAGCAGCGCCTGCACGGTGGTGGATTTGCCCGAGCCCGATTCCCCCACCAACCCCAGGCGCTCGCCCTTGTTCAGGGTAAAGCTCACGCCGTTGGCGGCCTTGACCACGCCAGCCGGGGTGTGATAGTACACTCGCAGGTCGCGTACGACGAGCACCTCCTCGGTCATCTTGCCCTCCTCAGCCTGGGATTGGCCAGCTCATCCAGGCCCGAAGATATCATGAACAGCGCGACGAACACATAGGAGATGGTCGCCATGGGCGGAACCCACCACCACCACATCCCGCGCATCATGGCCCCGTAATAGTTACACCAGTAAATAGTCATCCCCAGAGTGGGTTCGTGTTGGGGCCCCAGGCCCAGCGCCTCCAGCCCCACGGCGGCCATGATGGCCGCCGAGACCGCGCCCACAAAGCTGGCCGCCAGGTAGGGCAGCAGGTTGGGCAGCAGCTCCTGGACGATAATCTTGAAATGGTTCATCCCCGAGAGCCGGGCGATCTCCACATAGGGCCGCTCGCGCATCGTGAGGATCTGCGCGCGGATGGTGCGCGTGGGCCACATCCAGGCCAGGACGGCAATGATCCCCGCCATGATCTGGGGGCTGAGGCGCTCTTTGATCACCGAGGCAATGACCACCAGCACCGCCAGGCCCGGGATGGTCAGACCTACGTCTGCCGCGCTGCGCACAAAGGTGTCCAGAGGCCCGCCAAAGTACCCTGCGGTGAACCCCAAGATGATGCCGATCAACAGGCCCGAAACCCCGGCTAGCAGACCGATCATCAGCGTGTACTGGCTGCCCACCAACAGGACCGGAAGCAGTTGGCGACCTACCGAATCGGTGCCCAGGGGGTATTCGGGCGAGGGCCTCATGTCCTGCATGGCCGAGAGCGGCTCGGCCTTGCTACGATCGATGTAGGATGGCCCGATGATCCAGAAAAGAAACAACAGCAAGAACATGACGACACCGACCAGCAGGGCCGGGTTGCGGCGACCGTAGCTCAAAAAGGAGTGCACCTCAGATCACCTCCGTCCCTCTAGCTTTTTTGATAGCGGATGCGCGGGTCCAGCAGCGGGTAAACCAGGTCTATGATCAACGTGGCTGTCGCGATCGTCAGGATGATAAAGAACACGATGCCGTAGATCGTGTTATAGTCAAAGCCGGAAATGGCGATGTATAGCCTGTTCCCGATGCCAGGGTAGCGAAAGATCGCCTCGACGAGGAGTTGTCCGGAGACGATCGACCCCGCGGAGAGTGCCAGCGAGGTGGTCTGGGGTAGCATGGCATTGCGCATCGCGTACCAGAAAAAGATGCGCCGCGAGGGCAGGCCGCGCGCTTGGGCCAGGATGATATAATCCTCCCCCAGGGTATTGATGATCATCCCGCGCATGCCAAGGGCCCAACCTCCAATTCCGGCTACGACAATGGAGAGGGCTGGCAGAACTGAGTGGTACACCAGATCCCAGACATAGGCCAGGGTGAGGCTGGGTAGCTCACCATACTGGGACCCGCCGCCGATGGGGAAAATCTTGAGCCGGAAGGCAAGGATGTAAATGAACAACAGGCCGATGAGGTAATAGGGCACGGAAGACATCAGCAAGAAAGGACTGAGCATATAGCCAAAGGCTTTGGGCGTCCTGGGCCAGCCCAGTAGCCCGCCGGCCAGGGTCCCTAGGGTGAAAGAGAGGATCAGCGATACGGAGAGCAGAGCTATCGTCCAGGGCAGCGAGGTCTTGATGATGTCCATCACTGTGGTTGGATAGAGGGCCAAAGAGTAGCCAAAGTCGAGGCGGAACATGTCGCCCATGTAACGGAAATACTGCACGATCAGCGGCTGATCCAACCCGAACTTGGCTCGGTACTCCTCCACCATGGCCTTGACGCCCTCGGCCGTGGCGCCGCCGCTGGCCAGCATCATCGTCATGCGTTCCATGATCGGGTCCCTGCCCGGGACGAGCTTGGGTAGGAAAAAGATCAGCGTGATGCCCACCCATATAATGAGCAGGAAGATGAGGAACCGCCTTATCACATAGCCAATGCTCATGAGGTCCTCCTCAGATTCAGTTGTCTTCCGCGGCGCAGCTCAGGCTGACAGACACATCCCCCATACAGTACTAGGCCTCGTTACCCTACCCGTAGCGGCATTATAGCATATGCCGAATGAGTGCACAAGACCGTTTTGGTAATTCGACCGTATTATCACGTGGCTTGCTGCGAGTCCGCCGCAGACGGCGATCCGACCGCTGCCTAGTCTTCGGGCGTCTCTTGGTCCAGACGCAGCATCCACCCGGCAGCCCGGATGTCCATCGCGGCGGCGCCATAGTCACAAACGCAATACGGGCTCTCGTAATGCTTGAATTCGTCCAGCGGCTGGGCCACCCCATTGACGGTGAATGGGTCCTTCCAGCCGAAGGCGATCGCGTCGCCGCGCAGTGATGTCCCCGAAACCTGCAAGCCCTCGATCTCCATGCTCGTGGCCAGCACTTTGTCCTGGAACTCGGCAAAGGCGCCGTCTTGCGCCGCGCGGCCTACCTGGCAAAGCCATACGTTCTCCTGGCCCATGGAGCGCAGCTCGCGGTAGGCGCTGTTGCCGGACTTGACCAACGTAAAGCCCTGCGATGCCCTGAGCGCTAGATACCCTTCGCCCTTGCGGGCGAACGCCCACCCCTCGCGAAGGACGTGCTCGTCCAAGGCAGCGACCGGAAAGTGGGCGTGGGTGTATCCCAGCCAATCGTCATCCGGCAGGCGGTACAAGGCGATGAGCATATCCTTCCACTGGGCCACGCGGGGTAGAACCCCGTTGCCGCACCAGCCGTTGGGCTGGTAGGCCCGCTTCTGGCTCAGGCACACGGGGTGGTTGACGAACACCACGGCGTCAGGACCCAGCGTGGCCTGCCAGATCTGCTCGGCGCGGCCCGGCTCTCCCGGGCGATAGTCCTGCGCCGAGGAGAGCATGGCATCGGGCGTCTTGTAGGTGACGATGTTGACCTTACGGTCCGGCATCGCCGCGGGTCCTTCCCCGCTCCAGGCGACCACGTGCCCTTCCCGCGCCCAGACCTCCTCCGGCTGGTCGGCGGCGATGACCCCCAGGATCTCCGGCGCTCCATACTGCTCCGAGCAGACCAGGCCTACGGCCGCCGCCGCATGCTGGTTCCACGATCCCATCCCCCAGAGCAGCCGGCTCACGGGCGAGGTGTGCTGCATCCGGCCATCGGTAAGCGATGGGGCGCTCGTCGCACCCTGTGGAGAACCGAGCACTCCCTTGAACGAGTTGACCGCCACGGCAAAAAGCGCCTTGTCCACCAGCACGGCAGCCAGCTCCCCCAGCGCCTCGGCCGCGGCATAGTCCGCCAAGGCCAGCAGCGCCGTTACCATGGCGCCAAGAGCCTCGTCCGAGTTCCAGGAGGTGAACCCCCCATAGGCCCGCCTGGCCAGCCACGCCCTGGCCCGCTCTTCTCCACGCTGCTGGTGCCACTGCCCTGGTTGCCCGCTCGCCAAGACCTGATCGGGATAGAGTTGGCCCGCCAGGATCTGGCAGGCGTACCCCACGATGGCCAGGTCACCGGCCAACCCCTCGTCGCGAGAGGGCTCGTATCGCACATAGTCATATCCGAGGATACACGATTCCAGGGGTTCCCGCAGAGCCTGGGGGAATGACTTGTCTTTCGCATAACGGTAGGCGATGAGCAACAGGCCGAGCATCACGTCAGTGCATCCCGCGCTGCGTTCCTTGGCCACCTTCATCGCCTGGTGGATCACCCCAGGCTGCAGGCCCTTCCAGTCTTCAAGGGCCACCTTGGCCAGAGCCATCCTGGCGATCTCGGAATAGAGCCCTTCGGTCCACCACAGCGTGTGCTC
>CAYQDH010000225.1:0-8497 GCA_964416075.1 uncultured Anaerolineales bacterium
CTGTCGCGCGGTGGGGTTGCGGGGGTCGATCTGTTTGGCCCGGGCCAGCAAGCGTCTGGGCTCGTCCAGGTTCACGCGCTGGCGCACCTGGTCCATGGTTAATTTGTCAAACTGCTTTGGGTTATACAAGCTCAGCTCCGCGCGCGCCTGCTCCAGGGCGCCCAAGTTGGCGTACCAGGCCCCTGCCAAGGTTCTCCAACCGAGGCCGAGCGACACCGTGACGACCAAGGCCGCAAGCACCCAAATGGCCTTTGGCTTGCGGCGCCGGGCGGACAGCGTTCGCCTGCGCGCCACAGGCGGCGTGCGCGCCACGGTCGGCGTAAGCGCCAGAGTAGTCTGGCGCAGGTGTGCGACGGCCGCAACCAGGGCGCAGGGCAGGAACAGCAGCAGTGCCCCGCGGCTGCCATAGAGCACGTCGTCCACTAGGCCATGAATGATCACCACGGCCAGGCTGGCCAGCGCGGCCTCGATGAGACGTGATGAGCTCGTGCGTGGCAAGGGGGAGGCTCGCCCACCATCCGCGTGCGGCGAGACGGAGACTTGCGTCTCCAGGCGGCGCAGGTGGCGTAGGCCCAGTATCACGGTGGCCGCCACGAGGCCGAGGTAGGGGATGAGCCCGAGGTACCCCTGCGCGGTTAGGATGCTGAGCAGCATGTTGTGACTGTAGATGATATAGCCTACGTGGATAAGCAGCGTGTAGATGGCGAATTGAGCCTGGAACATTCCCAGGCCAGTACCGATCAGTCGATAGTCGCGCGCCAGCAGCAGGGCGTCTCGGAACAGGCTCAGGCGGTTGGTCAGCGCGCCGGCCCCGGGCAGGCGCCCGGCCAATACCAGGGCTGCCAGCCCCAAAGTCGTGACCAAGCCCAGCGCGAATACGACCACCATCAGGTCCATGCGCAGGCGCCAGGCGCGTTGCGGATCGTTTTGGGCCTTGTGGCTCCACCAAGCCACGCCTCGCCAGAGCGCCCATAGCACTGCCGCGGCCAGCAGGCCCATCCATGCTCCGCGCGACATGCTGATGATCCAGCCGAGGGCTGCTACGCCCGCCATGGTCGCCCAGAACAGGGGCCACAAGCTGGCCCAGGGGGGGGAGAGACCCAAGATGCGCCTCACCTCGGCTTGGCCCAGCCCCGACCACACCAAGGGGATGTAGAGCGGGAGGAGCATGGCCAATAGGCCACCGGCGACATTGGGCGACAGGCGGTGACCGGGCATGGATGGCAGCAAGGCTTGGATGTGGCGGCCAAGCCGCACCAGCAGGTCGACCTTGGCCGCATCGGTCGACCAATCGTGGGTGGCCAGGAAGAAGAGGGATAGGGCGGCACCGGCGAGGCCCCAGAAGGCCAGAGTCACGAGTTGGTGTGTGTCATCCGGTTGATGGGCGATGGCATAATATAGACCCACCGCGCCCACGAGGAGCCAGAAAACCGCCCAGGCTGGGTCACGATCGTACGCTGCCCAGACCCCCACCCCGGCCGAGGCCAGGAAGAGCCACAGGAACAGCTCCACGGCCTTGGGGCGCTCTGAGAAACCCAGCCGCACTAGCCTCAGTGCCCAGGCTAAGCCCAGGAGCGCCAACGGCCATGGCCCCGGCCATGAGCCGGCGTACCACACCGCTCCGCCCTGAGTATACCATAGAGCGGCAGCGAGGAGAGCCAGGGCGAACTCGATGTAGGGGAACAGGGAACGCACCCAGGCTGGGCGCTGTACAGGTGTCTCTGATGCGTCGTCGTGGGGCAAGCTGGAGGCTGGCCCTACGTCGCTGCGGCGTGGTTTGGTGGTGGCCATTCCTAGCCTCTCGCCCATCCCAGGGCCTCCAGCCCGATCTGTAATGCTGGGCGCCATAGCGAAGGACTACCCAACAGCACCTTGAGATAGGTGAGCGCAGGACCGGGGCGCATGGCCCATTGGCGGAAGGCGACCCGCGCCCAATGCTCGAGCTGCTCGGCGGTCAGGTTGGGGTAATCGAGCACGGTGGAGCGATCCATGTCCACCTCCTCCCAGCGGGTGCCGGACCGGAACCACCCTTGTTCTACAACTTCGAAGAAGAACGGAGTGCCCGGATGGGGCGCAGCGATGTGAAAGAGCACCAGGTCAATGGGCAAGCGCTTGGCATAGTCGATGGTTTTGCGGATGCTCTCCTCCGTCTCGCCGGGCAGGCCGATGATAAAGTAGCCCCAGTTCATGATGTGCGCCTGCTTGGCCCAGCGCAGAGCTTGCTCCACCTGGGCGTGGGTGATGCCTTTGTGCATGCGTTTGAGCATCGCATCGTCGCCCGATTCGATGCCCCAGGAGATCATCCAGCAACCGGCGCGAAATCCACGCGGCTGTTGCAGGTCCAGCGCAGGTTCCAGCCACGCTGCAGGATCCCATCACAGATTCCCACCACGTGCTCGCGGTTGACCGTGAACAGGTCCGCGTACATGTGGATGTCGCGCACGCCCAGGGCGATCAGTTGCTCGATCTCGGCCAAGACGTTCTCCGGCGAGCGGTAGCGCACTGCGTTGCCATTGGAGACGTGCTTGATGCAAAAGCGGCATCCTGCCGGGCAGCCACGGCTGGTAACGACAAAGGCGTAGGCTCCACGGACCATTGGCGCGCGATACTGTGCTAGGGGCAACAGCTCGTGCCGGGGGAGTGGCAGGTCGTCCAGGTTGGCGATCAAGGGACGATCGGCGTTGATGACGATGGCGGCGTCATCCTGATGCAGCGCGTCTTTGCGCCAGACGAGCCCCTTGATGGCCTCACGTGCAGGCTGGTCTCCGCTAGCGAGCCAGGCGGGGCGCCATTCCGGGTCCGTAGCGGTGAAGAGGCGCTGCAGACGCTGAGCGAACGAGGGCTCCAGGCGCGACCAAGGAGATTGCGTTTCCGCCGGTCTTGGGTTCTGGTCGGCCCAATCGAGCGTGTCCACCAGCTCGCGCAGCGTCAATTCGGGTTCGCCGCGCAGCGCGTAATCGAGCGCCGGATAGGGCTCCATGGTGCCGCGCGGCAGAGGGGTGACATGCGTGCCAAAGGTGATCGTTACCGCGCCCAGGCTTTTGGCCAAGAAGACACCGTACATGTCATTTTGGAGCGTGGGTGCGGTTAACTGGGTCACATAGTAGCGAGGGCGCCTATCGCGGAGCAGGCTCTCGAACTCTTGCCAGGACATGCGAGCGGCGATGGCATCCACCACCTCTACTCGATAGTCGGGAAAGAGGGCTGCGAGCTGCGCAAGGCTGACCTGGGGCCAGACCATCCCCTCGCGTGAGCGCCGTCCCACGCGGTGCTGGCTGCGAATCCAGATGGCGCCATCGGGCGCGGGTGGGTTGACCAGAAGGATATCCACCGCGCCAGTGAGGTGCTCTTGGTTGCGCGAGTGACTCGCGGCGCGCACGGCCTGGTCAGCGTTGGGGAGGCGGAGAGGGGGGATACGCTGGCTGGCCCGCGACCCCATGTTAGGCGCTGCAGTGGATGTCTCGCTCACGAAGGTCGTCCCACAACATCGGCCTGAGCCAGTACGTCGCGCTGGCTCAATTCCTCTAGCACACGCATGATTACCCAAAAGAGAGCCAACTGCGTGCCCAATAGCACCAGCATCGTTGCCGCCAGGAAATAGAGCCACAGGCGTTCGATGGGCCAGCCACTGAGCCCCAGCACCAGGGAAGCCAGGGCCACCGCCACCCCGGCCAGCATTCCGAGCAATCCCATCCACCCGAATTGGCGGTCGAGTGGCACGCGAAACAGTGGCTTGCCAAGGAGCCCTTGGCGAACCGGGCGCTTGTGAAAGAGGGACACCAGGTAGTTGAACGTGGACCCGAGCGCAAACAGGTCGGCCCCTGTGAGTCCGAGCACTACGGCGGCAAAGGTGCCCGCTACTCCCCATGCGCCCAGCTGCGTGATCCCAGTGAGGCGCATACCGATCAGCACCACGGCGATGAGACTGGCCAAGGCGATCAGGCCCAGGCCGATGCCCCCAAGGATGCGCACGGGGTTATAATTGAGCGCCGTCCACAGCACAGTCTGCAGAAAGCGCGTCCCATCGCGCAGCACCTTGAGCTTGGAACGTCCCACTCGTTCCTTGTAGGGAATGGCCAACTCGACCACGCGCAGGCCTTCGTGCGCCGCCCGTGTGCTCATCACTGGCGTAAAGTTGAGCCCATCCGGCAGTGGATAGAGCTGCTCGAGCGCCTCACGTCGGAAGACGCGCATGCCACTGGCAGGATCGACCACGTGCTGGTTGGTAAGCGCCGAGACCAGGCTCGACCAAACCAGGTTGCCCATGCGGCGCACCAGAGGCATCTCAGTTTGTGCTCCCGAGCGGCGCGAGCCAACCACCAGGTCTGCCCCATCGAGGGCAGCGAGGCATAGGTCCGGAAAGTGATCGGGCGGATAGGTGCCATCAGCATCCAGGAAACCGAGCAGGTCTCCTGTTGCCTCTCGGAAGCCGGTCTTGAGCGCGGCGCCATAGCCGTAATTGGTGGGGTGCTGGATCAGCCGGACCTGGGGGTAGCGCGCCACCACGTCGGCCGTTCCATCATGCGAACCATCGTCGACGACGATGACCTCCAACGCCTCGATGCCGGCATCGGCCAGTGGACGCTCGATAGCCAGGACCCACTCGATGATCGTGGCCATGCAATCCACCTCGTTGTAGGCGGGAATGATGACCGAAAGTTTGCTCATCGTCACCTCGCTCAGAAATATACCTGGCGTGGGCCGGACAGCGGCCGCTCAGGCGCTTGGCTTGCGTGCGAAGCGCATGCGTTCGGAGCGCACGCGATGGTTCTGATCACCCGGGCGGGCACGCCTGCCACGACCGTGTGGGGTGGCACATCCTTCGTGACCACAGCTCCTGCGCCCACCACACTCCCGCGCCCGACGCGTACGCCATCCGTGATAATGGCCCCCGCCCCAATCCAGGCATCATCCTCGATCACGATTCCCTCCGCCGTGATGCCTTGGTCGATGATCGGGCGTGTGGGGTCGTCAAAGACATGGTTCACCGCCAGGATCTGCACCATGGGTGCGGTATAGACCCTGTTGCCTATGGTGACGCCGCCTTGGCCGCGAATGACACTGGCTTCGCCGATCAGGGCATTTTCGCCGATCACGATCCTAGAATGGGGTAGGTTGCGAAAGTTATAGACGTGTAGGATAGAATTGGCCATCACGAACGTCCCCGCCCCTATGATGATGCCGTTCGGACAGGCGTGCAGATAGGCACCATGGTCAAGATAGACGCCGCGTCCGAGGTGGATATTGCTGGCGAAGCATAGCCGGACACCGTTTTCGATGGCCGCCAGGCCGTCCATCTTTATCATAAGCTTGTAAACGATAGCGCGCAGCGCAATACCAATAATCGTTGGCACCCAGCCACAGAGCGTGGTCAGGAGTTGTTCGAGGACATAATGCCCGAGGCTGGCGGCTTGGCGACTGAGGTACAGCTGGATTGTTTTCACTTATCGATGTCACAACTACTTGCAGCGAGTAGCTCTACGGCGCCGCGATTGGCGTTCTGAACTGCTGTTCTGGGGCGAGGCACGCTCCGCCATTCCAGCATCCCCCTGGGAATATAGATGCTAGAATGTCATGTGGCAACGCTCCGCCATCGGTGAGTCCATGTAGGGCTCACGACCGCGAGACCCTATAGTGTCGCCCATCCACGCTATCATGCTTCTATGGTGGCATTCGTATGCCAGGACGATCACATTTGCTGGTGTGCCGGTGCACACACTAGACTGCGCGCCCACTCCCTAGGCAGGCGCAATGCCTATACTGGTCGCAAGGTGAGATAACCATGGGCGTATCCCGAGAACATGCGAGCCCCACCTTGTAGAGCGAATCGCGGTGCCCCCACCGGGCGTCCAGGTGGTCGAATAGATACCGAGGGAAGAATGGTTTCTCGTATGGATTCGCCTTGCGCTGCCGAGGTGCAGATCGAGTGGCGGGCAGAAAAACCTCAATATTCCTGCTCTCGAGGATATCTACTACCAACTTTTCCTGGCGCGATTTCGTCATGAGCAATGCACAACGCTAATGTGCTCGTCGGTGCCAGAAAGGGTTGTCATCGCTGAAAACCATCCCTATCGTCATATCATTCACAAGCAACTAACGTAGTTCGCCCGGACTTGGCCTCTCCGGCCAAGATCTTAATTTATCCTTAACGTCTCACTGGCATATTATAGCATTTCAGGGAGGCACATGCAACAGCTTCGTATTACAGTCTTTTCACAATTCACCTAGGTAAGTCGTTTCAGTTCTTTCATATTGACCCCAGGTGGCCCATTCCTTGGGTAGCGTAAAGGCGGTCATGAAAAAATCGTCATGACACCTTACTGAAAAGTTAACGTCATTTTCATGTCGGTTGTATAATATAGAGTGAGCAGGAAAATGTGTTCTCACGACGCGGTTTTTCCTATCTTGACTGATATAGTACTTACCATGGACGTTGCCTCCAAGAGTGCAAGATGCCGATAACGCAAACCCTGAGGATAGCAATTGCTGATTGCCTGGAGCTGTTTCCAGGGATCGAAACACTAGAGGGGCGCAAGGAGCTTGTCGCCCAAGCGGATCTGGATGCCGAACTGGCAAAACGGATCACGTATGGCGGCTCTGTACGCTCTTTCTCTGCGTTGTTGGTGGCCGATCTCGAGGAGTATGGTAGGCTCGAAGACGGATATCACCCACTTCAGGCGATCGTTGATGCTGTTCGAGAGTCTGTGGATGGGCAAGAGCGACGAGAGTGTGATGTGCTCCTCGCGGATCTCAGGCTGCAACTCGCCTTCGCCGGGGTTGGAGAGCTTGTTCGGACACGATGGTATGTGCTCTTGAGTGGTTTTGCTTTCTGTGCAATCCTTCTGATGGCGGTGGGCTATCTCCTGCCGGTTGTGGGACAGCCGGTACTGAGTTCCAGTCCCTCAGAAACACCCAGCGCAATGGCCATAGAAGTCTTTACGCCCACGCCCGTTAAGATCGTGATGGCCCACACGGCGGGCCAGACCACAGAGCCAGTCACAGCAGGCTCTGCACCTACCGTTCTAGTGACCACTCCTCTCACCTCGGTGCCTGATGCGGCGGGGTCGGTTGCCGAGCGGCCTTCGCCGGCGGCTACGCTCGCTTTTGCAACGACAACACACGCACCTGCAACGCCTACACTGGCGCCCACGTCCACACCGGCGTCTGACGCAGGGATGCCGGCGACTGAGCCGCCTCCCACCATTACGTTGCTGCCCACCCAAACGTCGATGCCTGAGGCAGCGATCCTGGCTGTCCTCTCGCCGTCCGAGACGGCCACGCCCATGCCAACACCTACGACACCGGCCTTGCCCACCGCGACACCTCGCCAGCAGCTCACGCGCGCGCCTGTCGCTACCGCGGCGCCTGTTCGCGACGGATCTGCAGCGATCAAGCTCGATGCTCCCGAAGTCGCTTTTCACGACATCGGAGGCAACTACACACTCAGTGGCCTGGCGATTCAGTGTCTAGATGCTGGCTCGGTCGCCTTGGTGGACAAGCAGGGATTCCCGATTCTGGTGCCGCTCCAGGGAGTAGATGGCGTCTATACGTTGCCAGAAGGAACCGCGAAGGTCATGCTATGGGTGGATTCAAAGGTATACGGGGACTGGTGGGATCGCTTTAGCACACAGGCCGAGAGTGTTAGCGGGGAGGCCATCGTATTACGTGTCGTGGAGCGGTCAAGAGCGCAGCCCGAGAAAACGCTGCCTAACAGAAGGTGGAAGACTCCTATAAGCTCCAGTTTCGGCCTCTAGCGCTAGTCCACGGACGGCTGCTCCCTTCTTCCTGATGAGTAACCTCTAGTTTCTATCTCACCCCAATCTGCCAACAAGCCAGAGGTCTCCACAACCGCGGGTAGCGCATGGCCACCTCGTCCTGGCGCAAAGCGTGATTACGTAGTCGCCTGCTGCGGCCCACTCCGATTTCGCGGCGGTTACGTTTTGGCATAATCGCAGTCGTTCTGGGAGTAGAAAGGCAGAGTCCCCGGGGAAAGCGTTACGCGTAAGGGCGTGTATAGGCCAATGACGGTGATACTATTAGAGGTTGTGGTGGGGCGGGAGGGAGTCGGACCCTCACGGTATTGCTACCAGCGAATTTTAAGTCCGTGGCGGCAAGGTCGCCCCAAAACCTATCATTCTTGTATGGTCTATCCTATCTTACTTGCGCTTTTCTGCCGTTTTGTGAAGTGTGAAATCCGTAGCGTGCTCAACTGAGCCGCCAAACAGAGAAACCCGCCTCCAGGTGATTCACCTGAAAGCGGGTTGTGTGTCCCACGGAACGTGGGCTATAATAACCCTGCCTGGGTGCTAACTCACCTGGGCCGGCCCCCGGATGCTTCCAACATCGCGGGGGCAACATCGTTGCACCCCCAATTTACCAGATTATCTAGTTTGTGTCAATACCTTGAGCACTGATCCACTGATCTGGCTACATTCGTGGCCTCTAGGAAAACCGCCCTCGATCAGGACACCGGCTTTGATCTCTCTGCCGAGTATGA
>CAYQDH010000226.1:0-5743 GCA_964416075.1 uncultured Anaerolineales bacterium
GCGGCCGAATGGCTCGCCCTTTCCCTAGGCTCCGACGCAGCCGCGCAGGTCGCCGCTTCCGATTGGTATGCCGCGATGAACGAGCGTTCCTCAAAGCTCGCGGCAGCTTCCCGATCCAGCGCGGCGATGCGGATGTCCTCGCGGGCGGGCGGCGTCGTAGACGGCGCAGCTCACCTCGCTGGCGCTGGGGTTTGACGTCTTGCACAGGACGAAAACCCCTCGATCTTCGTAGGCCAGAAACGGTTCTACGCCATCCCTCCCCAAGTAGGGATTCACCGTCACGGCATCCACACCCCAACGCTCGAATACGGAACGAGCATACGCGGTGGCCGTTGATGAGATATCGTTGCGTTTGGCATCTAGAAGGATAGGAATCTCCCACGGAATATAGTCCAGGATCTGGCGTAAGGTGCGTAACCCCTCGTCTCCCATCGCCTCGAAAAAGGCGATATTGGGTTTGTAGACACAGGTGACGTCCGCTGTGGCATCGACGACAGCCTTGAGGAAATCCAGCACAGAGCTGAATCGCACGGGGATACGCTCGGGATCAGGGTCCAGCCCCACACAGAGCAGGCTGTCACGCCAACGGATGCTTGTCTCCAGTTTCTGCCAAAAACTCATCTCGGGTCCACCACCTCTCATATGTGACTGCTCAGGTTATCCGCCAAAACGCCCCACTCCGCCTGCTCAGGCAGCCTGTTCCACCATGATAGCAGCAGTCGCCAACGTGCCAATGGTGCGATCAGGCCTTGCCCAAGACCGCGGCCAGCAGAGCCATGCGGATATACATGCCATTCGCCATCTGGCGGAAATAGGCTGCACGGGGGTCGTCGTCCACACTAGCGTGGATCTCATTCACACGCGGCAGGGGATGCATCAGCGCCATCCGTTCTTTGGCCTGCTGCATAACCTCCGGGGTGATCTCATAGTAATCCTTCACCAGATCATAGTCGCGCAGATCGGCAAACCGTTCCTTCTGCACCCGTGTCACATAGACGACATCGGCGTCGGCGATGACATCCTCCACCTTGTTTGTCTCCACCACCGCCCTGCCTTCAGCCATCAGTTCATCCCGCAGCTCGGGAGGAACTCTCAAGATGTCTGGGGACACAAACGTAATGCGCGTATCGTACAGCCGCAAGAGGCGAGCCAATGAGTGCACCGTGCGGCCATTCTTGAGATCCCCGACCATCGCCACATGCAGACCATTGAGCGTGCCCAGCTCGGAGCGAATGGTATAGATATCGAGCAGCCCTTGTGTAGGGTGTTCGCCGATGCCATCACCCGCGCTGATGATCGGCTTGGAGGCATAGCGCGCCGCGACCTCGGAAGCCCCCACCTCCGGATGCCGCAGAACGATGACGTCGGCATAGCATTCCAGCGTCCGTATCGTGTCGGGCAAGGACTCACCCTTGCTCACCGACGAATACTGCACTCCATGGATGGGGATCACCGCCCCACCCAGTCGTTCCATAGCCGCGATGAAAGAAGACGACGTTCGCGTGCTGGGCTCGTAAAAGAGGTTTGCCAGGATATGGCCTTTGAGCAGGTCGGTAGCGCCTACGCGACGCACGATCCCCCGCATCTCGTCCGCTACATCGAAAAGATAGTCGAGATCACCCCGCGAAAACTGCCTGACCGACACGATGTCGCGCCCGTAGAAACTGCCATGGTGGTCGGGCGCTAGGCCAACGACCTTGGGACTGTTCGGTTTGGAGGCCATTCGATTTCTCCTTTCAGGCCAGCCAGACGGACTCGCAATCATCACCTTGCTACGCGCAGCAGCGCCCGGCCAGAGCCAGGCTCCGCCATTAGCTCGCCCTCATCATAGACCACTCGCCCCCGCAAGCGGACACGCCTGACGCGCCCGAGCGCCCACTGGTCCACAAATGGCGACCACCCGCAGCGGGTCCGGTAACCATCAAAGGGCAGTCGATAGGGTTGGCCCAAGTCGAGTTCCACGCCGCTATCTCGCGGGGCACGAAGGCCATAGATGCCTAGTGTGTTGTGGTGAGTCAGGTCGATCATGCGCTGCAGCGACAATCGGCCTTGGTCGACGGCATAGAGCATCAACGGGAGCACCGTCTCCAGGCCAGGGACCCCAGGCGGCGGGGTGGGTGACTCTTTCTCGGCCCGCGTATGGGGCGCGTGATCGGTCCCGATGATATCCACCATCGACAGCCTCTCCCAGTACAGGGCTGCCTCTGCAGGGGATACGAGCGGGGGCTTCATCTGCGCGTACGCGCCGTGCCTCCGCACCGCTTCGTCGGTTAGAAAGAGGTGGTGGGGCGTCACTTCGCATGTCGCAGACACACCTCGCTGCCGCGCCGCATCGATGGCCAGGAGGTCATCGGGGTGGGGCACATGACAAATGTGCACGCGTTGCCCATAGCGCTCGGCCAATGACAGTGCCACGGCGATGGAGCGACTCTCGGCATGGATGGCGATGGGGCCTGGACCCGGCCAAGCCTCAAAGACCTGGGCCAACATCGCCGGCTCGCGCGTGGTCATATCGCCAAAGGTCTCGTCCAGGTATAACTTGAGCCCCACGGCTTGTGGCGCCAGCTCGACGAGATATTGAGTATGGCACCCATCGAAGCCAAGAAAAAGGCCGTAATCGCTTACGGCCTTGTTTCGAAACAACTCTAGTTTGCTCTCAAAAGTATGTCGATCGACGATCGGCGGGATGTTGTTCGGCATGTCCAGAACGCCAATAACACCTCCAGCAAGCGCCGCCCCCGTTCCCGAGGTGATATCCTCTTTGTGAGTGGCGCCCGGCTCGCGTAGGTGCACATGAGCATCGATCATGCCGGGTAGGGCTAGATCAGGCATATAGGCAGGGCCAACCTCTCAAGTATAGCCACTGTGAGAGACTATAACATACAAGGATTCTGCACGCAAATCTTTGCCCAGAATCCTTTGCGCCGCAGATCGCGGCGGCGGACCAGCCGCCGCTCCCCTCCATCAAGTGACCAGGTTGATCAATTTCCCCGGCACATAGATCGCCTGGCGCACCGCCACCTGTCCCAGGTGGCGCCGCACGCCCTCGTCGACCAGCGCCACGGCGCGGGCCTCCTCCTCGCCAATGTTGGCCGGCGCTGTGACCCGTCCGCGCACCCGGCCGTTCACCTGCACTACCAGGGTGATTGTCTCCTCCGCCACCCGCTGCGGATCCCACGCCGGCCAAGGCTGTTGATGCACGCTGAACAGCCCGCCCCTTTGGGCCCACAGTTCCTCGGCTAGGTGCGGCGCTAGCGGAGCCAGCAGGAGGATGAATCGCTCGACCACGCCTTCCCACGCCTCGCGCGGCGCCCGTGCCTGCCACCGACTCAGAGTATTGGTCAGTGACATCAGCGCCGCGATCGCCGTGTTGAAGGAGAAGGCATCCAGATCCTGCGTGACTTGGCGTAGGGTCCGCTGCAGTGCACGCTCCAGCGCGGCCGGAGTCTCAGCAGCTCCAGAATCGAGGGGCACATCTGGGTCGTCCCGCACATCTTTCACAGCGCCCGTTCCGTTCACGATGCGGTAAGCGCGGTTCAGAAATCGCACAATGCCATTGATCCCGCCATCTCGGAAATCGCCGCCCTCCTCGAAAGGCCCCATGAACAGCATATAGAGGCGCAGCACATCGGCACCGTAGCGGCTGACGTATGCGTCAGGATTGACCACGTTCCCGCGGCTCTTGCTCATCTTCTTCCCATCTTTGATGATCAGCCCGTGCAGACGCAGTCGCCTGAAGGGCTCAGGCCCCAGCTCTCGGGGGATGTGGCCCAGGTCTTGCAGCGCCTTCCACACAAAGCGGGCATACAGGTGGTGCAGGGTGCTATGCTCGATCCCCCCGATGTACATATTTACCGGCAGCCAGCGCTGCAGCCTCGCGCTGGACCACGGTCGATCATCGTACTCGGTGCTCACGTAACGCAGGAAATACCATGCCGAGTCCAGGAAATTATCCGAGACATCCGTTTCCCGCCGCGCTGCTCCTCCGCAGTGGGGGCACGTCGTCTGCGCAAAGCCCGGCAGAGAAGCCAGCGGGGATTGCCCGGTGCCCAGCGGCCGAAACTCGTCGGTCGTAGGCAACAGCACAGGCAATTGCTCGTCCGGCACGGGCATCTGGCCGCAGCACTCGCAATACACGATCGGGATGGGCGGGCCCCAGTACCGCTGCCGGGAGATCAGCCAGTCGCGCAGACGATAGGTCACCGAAGGTCGTCCTGCACCGCGCGCTTGCAGATCGGCGACAATCGCTTGGCGGGCGTGAGCCACCGTCATGCCATTGTACGGGCCACTTTGCACCATGATCCCATCACCTTCATAGGCCAACCTAGCGGTAGCCCCGTCCGTCGTCGGCGCGCCTGGCGCACTGGCTTCGCTCGGGCATACCACCGTGCGCACCGGCAGATTGTAGGCCCGCGCGAGGTCCATATCGCGCTGGTCGTGCGCCGGCGTGGCGAAAATGGCCCCGCTGCCGTGCCCCGGCACGACATAGTCGGCCACCCAGATCGGCAGCAGGCTGCCGTCCAACGGGTTTTGGGCACAGGCACCCGTATAGACGCCCGTCTTGGTGCGGTCCAGAGCCGTGCGCTCCAGCACGTTGCGACCACCGACCTGCTGAATATAGGCCTCGACCGCCGCGCGACACTCGGGCGCGCTCAGGGCGATGGCGTCGGGGTGTTCGGGCGCCAGGACCAGGAACGTTGCCCCGTACAGTGTCTCAGGACGAGTGCTGAACACCGTCAATGGCCCGTGGACCTCGCTCCCGTGAACAACGGGAAAGTTGACCTCCGCCCCTTCCGTACGGCCGATCCAATGAGTCTGTAGCCGCCGAGTCGTCTCGGGCCAATCCGCCCCACTAAAGTCCAGCAGCTGCTCCGCATAAGCCGTGATGCGCAAGAACCATTGTGTCAACATGCGCCTTGTGACTAGCGTCTCGCACCTCTCGCAGCGCCCATCGATCACCTGCTCATCGGCCAGGGTGGTCAGGCAGCTGGGACACCAATTCACCGGAGCGGTCGCGCGGTAGGCCAGCCCACCCCGATACAGCTGAAGAAAGATCCACTGCGTCCAGCGATAGTATCGAGGATCCGTGGTGTTCACTTCGCGCGACCAATCGAAGGCCGCCCCCATGCGCTTGAGTTGCTCCTCGCGAAACCGTTGCACGTTCTGTGGAACCAGCAGCGCCGGGTTGATGCCTCGCTTCAGCGCATAGTTCTCGGCATGGATGCCAAAAGCATCGAAACCCATGGGCTGAAACAGATCCTGGCCCAGCATGCGTTGGTAGCGACCATAGGTGTCAGCTCCAGCATAGGAATAAAAGTGGCCCACATGAAGCCCCTCACCGGACGGATACGGGAACTCCATCAGGTTGTAGAAGCGGTGTGCTGCGTGGTCCAGGTCGACCTCATACAGGCTAGCCTCGGCCCACGCTTTCTGCCATCGGGATTCGATCTCCAGAGGGCTATAGTTGCTGTGCATCGACTCCTTGCCGTTGTCCATCGCTTGCCCGGAATTCCTCGGTTTGTTCACCTCGTAAGCCCCATTTTGATCTCTCCTTTCCAGTGCTATGGATGCGAATACAAAAAAGGCCTCCCACGTGGGAGGCCTTACCTCGAAATGAAACGATGCCTTAAAGACCAGGGCTTCCCACGACGCAACCGCTCCTCTCTAGGAGGAGCCCCGTAAGAAGGAGAGCACTGCGTCGCGATCGGCGTATCATCTACCTGAGACACTCCATCATGCAGAT
>CAYQDH010000226.1:5753-8491 GCA_964416075.1 uncultured Anaerolineales bacterium
CAAACAGCGAGAGATGGCAAGCGTTTTTTCCTTGCCAAAACGAGCTTTTTGGCTTACACTTGGCCCATAATGTATTCGCAAGGAGTATGACACATGAAACGTTCAGAGCTCAACGCGATCATGGCCAAGTCCATGCGCTTTTTACAGGACATGCGTTTTCTGCTGCCCCCATTTGCTGTATGGACACCCGAGGTCTGGCAAACAAAAGGACCCGAGTGTGAGGAGATTGTGAAACAGCAGTTGGGCTGGGATATCACCGACTTTGGCAGCGGCGACTATCGTCGCATCGGCCTCTTTATCTTTACTATTCGCAACGGCACATTCGATGAACTCGCCAAGCCTTACGGCAAGCACTATGCGGAGAAAATCCTCATCGTTGAGGAGAACCAGATCACACCCACCCACTTTCACTACCAAAAGATGGAGGATATCATCAATCGTGGCGGTGGGAACCTGGTCATCCAGCTTTGGAACTCGACGCCGGACGAACAACTGGCAGCTACTGATGTGACCATCAGCACCGACGGCGTGCGTCGCACTGTCGCGGCCGGAGATACGATCACGCTCGTACCCGGCGAGTCGGTCTGTCTTCCCCAACGACTCTACCACAAGTTCTGGGGCCAGGCCGGCACGGGTACAGTGTTGGTTGGCGAAGTCAGTCGCGTCAACGACGACCATGTCGACAACCGATTCTACGATCCCGTGGGGCGTTTCCCCGAGATCGAGGAGGATGTGCCCCCCCTGTATCTGCTTTACAACGACTACTGCAACTATTACCGCCACTGCTGATCACGATCGGGGGCCGCAGGCCTGCGGCCCCCGATCCCCGAGCCTTCCTAGATCGGCCCAGAGGAGACCCTATGCCACTCGTCACCGGAAGAACCCAGGTCATGGACATCTACGCCGAGGCTGCCGAGCACCAGTGGGTGATGCCCTGCTTTTGCACCGAGAACCTCACCACCATCGAGGCTGTACTGGCGGCCACTCTCGAGCGCGGGCGGCAGATGGGTCGAGATGACCTTCCCATCTGCCTAGCGATCACCACCCAATATCCGGGGCGCACACAGGCGGCCTACTATACGCACACCCGCCGCTGGGATACGGGGCTCCGGCTTTTCTTGGCTGATTTGCGAGTCCTGACAGAGCCCGGGTCTCCCTTTGCCAACCTTCGCGTCCTCGCTCACCTGGATCACACGCAGCACGATATCGATCGCCCCCTTCTCGAATGGGATCTCACGCCCTTCTCCTCCATCATGTTCGATGCTTCCACCCTCCCCTGGGAGGAAAACATCGCCGCCACCGCGCGGTTCATGGAGACGCGGGGCGGCAAAATCGTGGTCGAGGGTGCTTGCGATATCATCAAGGATGCCACGCTCGACCAGCCCGTGGAAGAAGATGAGTTGACCACGCCGGAGCGAGCGGAAGAATATCTCCGCCATACGGGCGTCGACCTCATCGTGGCCAACCTCGGCACCGAGCACCGCGCCCGGGCGGCTCAGCTTTTCTACCACGGCGACCTCGCTCGTCTTATCCGAGACCGCGTCGGCCATCGCATCGTCTTGCACGGATCGTCCTCTGTGCCCCCTGACCATCTGCAGCACCTGTACCAGGATGGCGTCTGCAAAGTTAACGTGTGGACCACGCTGGAGCGCGACAGCAGCCCCCGCCTCCTAACGGACATGGTGCGCCACGCCGCCGCAATAGCGGGCCCGCGGGTCGCGCAGCAACTGGCTGCCGATGGCCTGCTCGGACCGGCCGCAGATCTCACCAGCCGCGCCGAGATGGCCTACTTTGCCACATGCTACCGGCAAGACATCGTCTTTTCCTCCATGAAGCAGATCGTGTCGCACTACTTGGATCTCTGGTACCACTGAAGCGAAGAGCACTGGCACCGGGTTTCCCACCACATAGAGGAGCCTAGATGAGTTACCTCGGGGTTGATATCGGTACTACGGGCTGCAAAGCGGTTGCGTTCGATGCACAGGGAAACCAGCTGGCCTCGGCTTACCGCGAGTATTCCACCCTAACACCCCGAGCCGGCTGGGCGGAACTGGATTCGAACGAGGTGTGCGCATCATGTCTGGGGGTGATCCGCCAGGCTGCAGCATTGTGCAAGCTAAGCGGCGATCCGGTGCGCGGCATGGGCGTCTCTAGCCAGGGAGAGGCCTTTACGCCGCTAGACCGCAAGGGCCGCATCCTGGGACATGCGATGGTCTCCTCGGACAGTCGTGCGGCTGGCATCACCGAGTCGTTTGCCCAGGAATTCGGCCGGGAAAGGCTGTATCGTATCACCGGACACACCGCGCACCCCATGTTCACCTTGTTCAAACTACTGTGGTTGCGCCACAACCAGCCCCAGATATGGCAAGAAGCTGCCAAGTTCCTCTGCTTTGAGGATCTGCTCCATGAGAGGCTAGGCCTGGAGCCAGCCATCGCCTGGCCCCTTGCCGGGCGCACAATGCTCTTTGATGTGCGCACCCATCGCTGGAGCTCCGATATCCTGTCGGTGTCCGGCATCGACCCGGGCCGGCTGGCTCGTCCACTGCCATCCGGGTCAGTTGTGGGCACCATGCCTGACACCCTAGCGGATGAACTGGCCCTCGCTCGTGGGGCCATCGTGGTCACGGCCGGCCATGACCAACCCTGTGGCGCCCTAGGTTCTGGCGTGACCACGAGAGGGCGCGCCATGTGGTCCACGGGCACAGTCGACTGCATTACTCCATCCTTTTCTGAGCCAA
>CAYQDH010000227.1:0-8488 GCA_964416075.1 uncultured Anaerolineales bacterium
AATTCATTCCGGCAGCGTTGACGGTCACGTGGCGGCTATCGTGTTACCGCATTGGTTCGCTAACATTCATGATCACGTTTCGTCTAGCAATTCATTCCGGCAGCGTTGACGGTCACGTGGCGGCTATCGTGTTACCGCATTGGTTCGCTAACATTCATGATCACGTTTCGTCTAGCAATTCATTCCGGCAGCGTTGACGGTCACGTGGCGGCTATCGTGTTACCGCTTTAGCTCTCTAGTTCGCTAACCTTCATGATCCGGGGAACAGCTAGTCCACATAGAACGGATCGAGAAAGGCATAGCGTGCGGTGTCGATCGACCATCACCTGCGGTGGCTAGACTGTATTGCGCCGATCGGCTATAATCCCCACAGCATCGAAGATTAGCCCAACCAGCCGTATCGATAGGGACGTCGCGCACCGAGCCAGCCATCGTGTTCTCCCCCATGCGCCCCTCGATAGGCTGCGCAAGGAGTGAGGGATGACCGTAATTTCCAGCCCCAAGGCCTTGGCTACCCAGGAATGCGCGTCCGAGGACCGCGCCATGTGCCTGCAAAACGTGAACAAGGTCTTCGGCCAAGAGCACGCCGTGCGCGATGTGAGCTTTACCGTGCCCCGAGGGATGATCTTTGGCTATATCGGGCCCTCCGGGTCGGGCAAGACGACCACCATCCGTATGTTGACGGGGGTCTACGGCCCCACGACAGGCAGCTTGACTGTGTTGGACACGGATCCCACGCGCTTTACCCAGACCATGCGCCAGCGCATCGGTTATATGCCGCAGTATTTCGCCCTCTACCCCAGCCTCTCGGTGAGCCAAAACCTCGGCTTTGCCGCGTCGCTCTATGGCATGGGCTTGCGCCGGGGCAAGCGCTTGCGCGAGCTGCTGGACCTGGTCGAGCTGAGCGACGACCGGGGCAAGCCGGCGCTTAAGATCTCCGGGGGGATGCAGCGCCGCTTGTCGCTGGCGGCTACCCTGGTGCACAACCCGGAGCTCATCTTTCTCGACGAGCCCACCGCCGGCATCGACCCCGTGCTAAGAAGCAAATTCTGGACCTATTTCCGCCAGCTGCGCGACCAGGGCCACACCCTCTTTGTCACCACCCAATATGTGTCAGAGACCGCCTATTGCGACCTGGTGGGGGTGATGAACGAGGGCGCCCTGATCGCCCTGGATACGCCCGATGGCCTGCGGCGCCAGGCGCTGGGCGGCGAGCTGGTCGACGTGCGCACGACCGATACCCTCGGCTCCGCGACGATGGAGTTATTTCGAGCCCTGCCCTTTGTGCGCAAGGCGCAAAGGATCGATGACCGGAGCGTTCGCCTGACCGTGGACGAGGCCAGCACGGCCATCCCGGACCTCCTGGATCGCTTGCGCCATCAAGATATCGGGGTGGATTCGACGGAGGAGTACGTCCCTCCCTTTGACGATATCTTTGTCGCCCTCATCCACCGCAAACGGGAGGTGCCCGCATGATCCGTGCATTCCGCTTTGTGATGCGCATCAGCGCCTTTGTGGGCAAAGAGATGCTAGAGATCCTGCGCCAGCCCCGGTTGGTGCTGCTCCTGGTGCTCGGTCCCTTTACCGTCCTGGCCCTCTTTGGCGCGGGCTATGTGGGCGCCGCCAGCGAGTTTCGCACCCTCTTTGTGGTCGAAAAGTGGAGCGCGCTGGCCGCGCAGATCCCCGAGTATGGCCCCAAGCTCAGCCCGCAACTGATCTACTATGGGGTCACGGGCGACCGGCAGCAGGCCCTGGAGAAGCTGCGCAACCGCGAGCTCGACCTGGTGATCGTCGCGCCGGAAGATGCCGAGGAGACGATCCGCAGCAACCAGCAGGCCACGTTCATGCTGTACCATAACGAGATCGACCCCGTGCAGGCCAACTATATCCGCTACTTTGGCAACACCATCGTCGAGGGCGTGAACCGCATCGTGCTGCAGACGGCGGCGGAGGAGGGGCAGCAGGAATCGGGCGATGTGCAGCGGGATATCCAGAGCGCGCGCCAGAGCGCCGCCGCCATGCGCCAGGCCGTCCTGGCGGGCGACGCAGCGGCGGCCCAGGAGAACCTGCGCACCCTATCTGGGAGCCTCGACAAGCTCGCCCTGGCGCTGGCCGCCAACTCGGGCGCGCTGGGCAACGGGGCTGCGGACGACGGCCAGGCGAAGGCGCTCCGGGAGGCCGTGGCCGCGCTTCGCGAGGAGACCCGGGCTTTGGCCGATACCCCTGCCGACCGCGCCGGGTCCAGCCAGCATGTTCAGCGCCTGACCAAGATGGAGGAGGGCCTCGGTGCGGTGGAGACGCAATTGGCCGCATTTCGCAGCGTGAGCCCCAACGTCTTGGTGAGCCCCTTTGCCGCCGAGACGCGCACCGTGGCCCAAGTGCAGCCCACCATGGTGGCCTTTTACGTGCCCGCGGTGCTCGCCCTGCTGCTGCAACACCTGGCCGTCACCCTGGCGGGGCTATCGATCGTGCGCGAGCAGCAATTCGGGGCCATGGAGCTGTTCCGCGTCTCCCCGGTTTCCGCGGGCGAGACGCTGACGGGCAAATACCTGAGCTACATGATCTTCCAGGGGGTGCTGATCGCCGTCCTGACGGCGCTTTCCATCTATGGGCTCGATGCGTACATGTTGGGCGACTGGTGGGACTATGTGGCCGTGGTGGCCGCGGTGAGCTTTGCCTCCCTCGGCTATGGATTCGTCATCTCACTCTTTTCGCAGTCGGATAGCCAGGCGGTGCAACTGACCATGCTGGTGCTGCTGGTGAGCGTCTTCTTTAGCGGCTTTTTCATGAGCCTGAAGATGCTGGCCCCCTGGCTGCAGGGCCTCTCCTGGGCCCTGCCCGTCACCTATGGCATCGATATGTTGCGCAACATCATGCTGCGGGGGATCATTGGGCCGCCGGTGGAGATCTATGCGCTGCTGGGCATCGGCGTGGCGCTGGCCGTGTTGGCCTGGTTGCTGCTCAAGCGCCGTATGCGGCGGGCCTAGAATAGACGACCTAGTCGACGAGGAGAAAGTTCGGACATGAAAGCCAAGATCACCAATGTGGAACGGATCGTGGTGGATATACCACTCAAGGAGCGCCCCAAGCGGGCCATGAACCGGCAGTTCTGGCACTGGTCGGTGAGCGAGGTCCTGCGCGTCGAGAGCGACGCCGGCCTGGTCGGCTATGGCGAGACGATCCCTACTTACACCTGGGCCAAGGTCCCGCCTGACGCGCTGCAAGCGGTGGTGGGGCAGAACCCCTTCGATCTGATGTGGGACGATTCGCTGGGTGCCGGGCTGCAGATGGCGCTGTGGGATCTGGCCGGCAAGCTCGCCGGGGTGCCCTGCCACACCTTTCTCGGGCGCAAGCTTCGCGATGCCTGCCCGCTCGCCTGGTGGTGCGTGGAGATGCCCGCGGAGGATCATGCGGCCGAGTGTGTCGAAGCGGCCAGCCTGGGCTATACCGATGCCAAGCTCAAATCGTGGGGCTGGCGCGATCCCTATGCCCAGATCGAGCGAGTCTCCGCGGCGGTGCCTCACAACTTTCAGGTCGGCTTTGATTTCAATGCCCAGCTCATGAACGCTGGCCAGGCGGTCCCCCTCCTTCTGCAGCTGTGTGAATACCCCCAGTTACATGTCTTTGAGTCGCCGATCCCGCAGGGCGACGTCATCGGCGGCAAGCATGTCCATGCCATGGTGCCGCGCTCCATCTTTTACCATTACGGCGCGCCGCCGATCATGACCGCGCTGAGGGAAGACGTGTGCGATGGCTTTGTGGTGTGCGCCGGCGCATCGGCCATGCAGCGGCAAGCGGCCACCCTGGCCGAGGCCAACAAGCCCTTCTGGCTTCAGCTCGTGGGCACCGGCTTGACCACCGCCTGGGCGCTGCAGATGGGCGCCGCCTTTGCCCAGGCCATGTTCCCGGCGATCACCTGCTGGGAGATGTATAGCGACGACCTGATCCGGCAACGCTTCCAGATCGAAGGCGGCCTGGCCACCGTGCCGCAGGGGCCGGGGTTGGGGATCGAGCTGGATGAGGAGGCCCTGGCCAAATACAGGGTGCAGCTTCCCTACGAGCGACCCGAGCCTACCGACGTCTACAGCATTATCTGGCCCACGGGGCGCCGCGTCGACTATGCGAGCGGCGAAGCGCTCTGGGATGATTTTATCGCGGGCTTGCAGCCGGGGTATGTGCGCGGCATGACGATGGAGACGTTCCACGACGATGGCAGCGTAGCGTTTCAGAAGCTGCGCCAGGCGGCCAAGTACGTGCCCTCGCGCAAGAGGGTGGTGGCCCGCTGGAGCTAGGTCTGCCCGTCACCCTGAGCCTCGCCCGTCACCCTGAGCCTCACCTGTCACCCTGAGCGAAGCGAAGGGTCTCCGCCATGGTAAACGGAGATGCTTCACTTCGTTCAGCATGACATAACCGCGGCCATGGCAAGGCCCTTCGTATGGACTTAGTGGGCCAGGACCTCCCATTTTTCGATGTGCTCGATGCCCATCGGCGCGTAGCTGCGCCGGATGTAGGGCTTGGTGCAGAACATGCGGCTGATGTAGTAGAGGGGCATGATCACCGCTTCCTGCTCGATCAGCAGCTTTTCCGCTTCCAGGTACACCGCCTCGCGCTTGACCAGATCGGTGACGGCCGCCCCCTGTTCCACCAGCCGGTTCAAGCTCTCCGCAGCGGGGCCGCTCCAGCGGGAGAGGTTCTTGCTTCGGGTGGTGTGAATGTGGTCCATGAGCAAGCTATTCTCATCGGGATAGTCCGCGCAGTAGCCCAACTGGTAGATCTGCAGCGCGTCGTTGCTTTCGACCATGCGAAGATAGTCGATCGGCTCCACCCTGGTCAACTTGACCTCGATGCCGAGCTCATCCTTCAAGCTTTGCTGCAGGAACTCGGCTTTCAACTGCTCAACTTCGCGGCCGTTGAACGCGATGGTGATCTCGGGCAGGCCCTGACCATCGGGGTATCCGGCTTCGGCCAGGAGCATCTTGGCGCGCTCCGGATCGTAGGAAATGCCCTGGAAAGCGCGATCCTCCGCCGGGCTGCCCAAGATGTTCGGGCCGCCAAAGCTCTTGGCTGGCAGGCCCTGGCCCTGGAGCGCCAGGTCGACCAGTTGCTGCCGGTCGATGGCGTAGGAGAAGGCCTGGCGCACCCTGGCGTCGTCGAAGGGCGGCTTGATGGTGTTGAAACCATAGTAATGGGTGCACAGGCTCGGGGCGGCGTGTAGCTCCTTGGATAGCGTCGCATCGGCCCGCACGCGCGCGAGCTCCGTTGCGGTCACCGCCACCACATCCAGGTCGCCAACCTCGTAAGCGAGCATGGCCGACGATGCCTGGGTGATGATCTGGGCGTTGATCCGTTCGATATCGACATCTTTGATCCCGTAATAGTGCGGGTTGGTCGACAAGACCAGATGGTCCTGGTGCTGCCAGGTGTCCAGCACGTAGGGCCCGTTGCTCCATATGCTGCCGGGCTCCGTCCACTTGGCCCCGCCGGCCTCGATGGCCGCCTGGGGCTGCGGCCGGTTGAACCACATCCCGGCGATGCCAGGGAAATACCCGGCCGGCTCGCGGAGGGTGAACTCGACGGTGTAATCGTCGGCCGCGCGCACCCCCAGGCTGCTCAGATCGGTGTTCTCCCCCTTGTGGATGGCCTCGGCGTTCAGGATGACATAATCCAGATAAGCCCACTGCGACTCTGTCGCGGGGTCGATGGTGCGTCGAATGCCATAGACGACGTCCCTGGCCGTGACGGGCCCCATGCGGTTGGTCTTCCCGGTCGCGGGGTCGTACTGCACCCACTGCGCATCCTGGCGCATCTCGAAGGTCCACACCAGGCCATCCGCCGAGACGCTCCATTCCGTGGCCAGCTCCGGGACGACTGCCGAGGTCTCGTCATCGTAATCGGTGAGGCCCAGGAAGAGCAGCTCGATGCACTGTAGCGACGCGGCGTCGCTGGCCAGGGCCGGGTCGAGAGCCTCCGGCTCCATACCGAGGCTCAGGTTGATCAGCTTGGCCAGGCCGGTGGACGGCGCACTGGTCTGGACCGCAGCCGCTCCGCGCCCGGCCGGCGACGCCACATCCACCACCACGCGGAAGCCGAAATAGTCGCTGGGGTGATCGGTGTCGCCATAGCCGCGCGAGGCGCAGCGGGCGCCTACTTGCGAGTTGGGCCAGCCGCCGCCGCGCAGCGTCTTGCCATTGCCCTCGCTATCGGCGCGACCCTGGGGGCTGTTCTCCGGAGATTGCTGGTAATAGGAGGCCCCGTACCAATCCTGGGTCCATTCCCACACGTTCCCCGCCATGTCGAGGGCGCCATAGGGGCTGGCGCCCCCCGGGAAGCTGCCCACCGGCGCGGTATCCTTTAGGCGCCCCTCCGACGTGTTGGCGCGGGCAGGGTCCCAGTCGTTGCCCCAGGGGTAGATTCGCTCATCCTCCCCGCGCGCGGCCTTTTCCCATTCCGCCTCCGTGGGCAGGCGCACCAGCCGCCCGCTGACCTTGCTGGCCCAATCGCAAAAGGCGGCTGCGTCGTCCCAGCTCACCTGGGTCACGGGGTGGTCCTTCTTGTCGAGCACGTCGCTGGCGGGGCCGAAGGGATGCAACCAATCGGCGCCCAGCACCACCCTATTCGAGAGGGTGAACCCGGATCCTTTCTTTTCCGCCGTGGTCTGGTAGCCGGTGGCGCCCACAAAGGCGCGGAACTGGGCCACCGTCACCTCGTGCACGCCGATCAGGTACTCGTCCAGGTAGACGGGATGCGGCGGCTTCTCATCGGCCTCCGCGTCCTGGTCCGCATCGACGCTGCCCATGGTGAAATTGCCCGCGGGGATGCGCACCAACTGGAGCGTTACCCCGGGGGCCAGGATCAATGACTCGGGCTCGGCCGCGGTCGTTGGCGCGGCCGTGGGTGGAGGCAGCGTGGGCGTGTTGCGGCGCGAGGGAAGCGTAGCGGTCGCAGCGTTGACCACGGGCTTGGTGGCCAGAGCGGTGGGAAGGGCGGTGAAGGTCGGCCTGGCGACCAGCGTATCCGTACCAACGGGCGCCGGGGTGGGCGTCGGGGTAGGCGGCCGGATCGCCGTCCTCAGCGCCAGAAAAAGGATGACCACCGCCACGATGCCCCCCAGGACTGACCAGAACTTGTACCCGCGCAGGAAGGGGAATCGTTGGCTCAAGCTCTTGTGGGGTTGCGCGGCGGCAGATGGCGCCATGGGCGCGGCCGTCTCTCGGCCGGCCGCCCTCCCCGCGAGCGGCCGGCCCACCGCCGTGCTTGGCACGCCCTGGGCGGGCGCCTGCACCCTGGCCTGGCGCTCGTCCTCGCCAGCGTCTTCGCCGCTGGCGGGCCGGGCTGCTGCGGGCTGGGCCGCCGCCCCCGCGCTTTCGACGCCTCTCTCCTCCGCTCGTAGTGACCCCGCCGGGGGTCTCGCCTGCGGGGGTTGCCCCGTCGGGGAAACACCCTGCAACGCAAAGAGCACGCCATCGGGGGCGCGCATGTAGAGCACCGGCGTGCCCCACTCCAGCTCGTTCCCCTGCAGGTAGATAGCCTTGCGAGATTCGGCCAGCGCCGCATCCACGGGGTAGCCATCCACCAGGGCGCTGTAAAAGTTCTGGGCAAAGGCGATCGCCGCCTCGTCGGTGATCTCGAATTGCATGGCGATCACCGCCGGGATCCCGGCCTGCACCAGGCTCTGCGCCGTGCCGGCAAAGGGATCGTTGAGCGAGGTGCGCGCGCCCTCACAGGCGTTGAGCACGGCCAGGCGCAGGTCGCGCGCGTCGTGCAGGGCCACACCCAGGTCCGCGCCGCTGATCGGCCGGCCCCGCCGCTGCTCGTCCTCCAGCAGCAGCAGGCCATCCTGGGTGCGCGGGTCGTAATCGCCGTGGCCGATATAGTGAAAGATGTGGTAATCGGCGCGGCGCAATTGGCGCTGCAACGCCGGCAGGGTGGCGTTCTCCAGCCGGTCCAGGACGAGCAGGCTCTGTTGCTCCAACTCGCCCAAGGCGCCCACCAGCCGGGCCCATTCCTGCTCCACATCCAGCGTGGCCACGTCGGTGGGGCAGGAGATCATCACCAGGGCGCGAAAGGGCGGCTGCACGGCCAGGGGCCTGATGCGCTCGGAGAGGTCGAGATAGCGCACCAGGGGCGTCTCCACGGACAGGGAGAGGAAGCGGTTGAGCGTCGGGTTGTGCAGGTACTCCCAGGGCAGGTCGTTGAGCGCGGGCGCGTCGGCCAGCCGCAGGCGGATGCGCAGTCCCTTGCCCTCCTGGTCGGCCTGGTCCAGGCTGGAGCGCAGGCAGGCGCGCATGTCGTCGTTAAAGACGGCCTCGTAGAGCTTGGTGCCGAAATCTCGCACATAGTCGCGCGGGGCGGGGCCGCTCAGGCGCACCTGGCGCCGCAGTTGGCGCGGTTGGCCGATGCGCAAGAACAGGTTCTCCAGCTCCAAGGGGGAAAAGGGCAGCGCGAAATCGCCGGAGGCCTGGCCGGAGGGCGAGTCGATGACCCGCGC
>CAYQDH010000228.1:0-5227 GCA_964416075.1 uncultured Anaerolineales bacterium
CATCGGCTTCATGAACAGCCTGAGCGACAGCATCAACAACGTGATGATCGAGCGGCAGTCCGGCGCGAGCTGGGAGCAGTTCCGCTACTTTATCATCACCGCGGATGGCCACATGGAGCGTGAGCTCCGAAAGGATCTCGTCAAGCTTGGCGTCGACGACAGCGAGATCTTTACCCAGCGCATTCCCGAAAACGTCCGCACCGGCCTGAACAAGAATGCCGACGACTTTATGTCGCCTTTCCGCTATTCGATGCCCCTCGATGGCGGCGGCGCCAACACGGACTCGAACGCATGGCGGCACAGCCCGACGCTCAGGCTGCTGCGCGTGCGCGATACGTCTCCTGGCTACCGCAAGGAGACGTTCCCGGCCTGGGGGCCGGACAGCCCCGAGCCGCGGACTGCGGTATCCGAGGCGTACTTGGGCGAAGATCTGACGAAGCTGGTACATGCGGTCGCGGCGGCGTGGGATCAGCCCTGTAGCGATGCGGGCTGCGCCGGCCGGTACAGTCCCTTCGGTGACCTCCAGAGCCCACCAATCAACCTGCTCGGACCGTTATGCGCGGCGATCGGGATGGATTGTGCGGGGGATGCGCAAGACGCCAGCTACGGCTTCTTCCCCGGCCCCACGTTCGACAACGACGAGGTCTGGGCGGTGATCGGGACCCTGGGCACGAAGACCGGGAATGCCACCTATGTCGGCCTGGGCCTCAACAACTTTCGCTTGCGGCTGGGGGCAAAGAACGTCGATTACACCAGGCTCGAGGGGAGCGCGAGTGCAGAGCTTTATCCGGACTTCCAGGGCAATTCCGAAAATCTCGACAAGCTCTTCGTCTACTACTTTGCGCGGAATTGCGAGGACATCCAAGCGTGGACGCACGGTTATTGCACGGAGGTGGAAGGCAGTCCGCTCGTGCTACCGGCCGGAGACAGGGCCGCGTTCACCGAGCGTGACTACATCGTGCCGGGGACGCAGCGCGGCCCCGACTCCACCAAGCTTTTGCCCTCACGGGCGCTCAAGCTGGCGCGGCCCTAGCGCCGCGAGATGACGATTCGGACGCTCGCGCTTGCTGCGGTAAGCACGAGCGTTCCCTGCTACAACGATACGCACACGACTTCACGCGACTTCCATCACCTTTTTCCGGAATTTGTAATTGTAGGCGATCACGCCGTCCTCGCCGAATTCGCGAATCCTGCGCGTGACCATCTCCACAGGCATACCGATATAGACAGATTCCTTGTCTACATCGGTGAGCTGCGCCGTCACCAGGGGGCCCTCTTCGAGCTTGACCAGCGCCACCAGGTACGGCGCATATTCCTCAAAACCCAGGGGGGCATTGTAGAGCGTGGAAAAGGAATAGACGGCCCCTTTGCCGCTGAATTGGTAGGGCGTTTTGGCCGGGCCTCCGCACTGGGGGCAAATATCACGCGGGGGAAATAGCCTGGCCTGGCACTGCGGGCAAATCTCGCCCGTGAGGCTCATCCGTTGCTTGTTCGTTCGCCAATATGATGCCAATCTCATCTGCTTGCCTCCAAGAATCCGTAACTCACCATCATGAGATCTTGGCCGCAACCACTCCGCGGCCCCGTGCTGGGCTTACAGTCTCTCTAGGACCCGTATACCAGCATCTTCTCTTCTCAAGCAATCTGCTTCCATACATCCCAGGGAATAACGCATTCCCCGTTTCTCTCTTCCTTGGTGCCCTTTGCGTCTTTGTGGTTCGGTTTCCTTAGCTTTGGCGCTCAAGGATATGTGTGACGGCCACGGCGCCGCTGCCCCCGATATTCTGGGTCATCCCCAGGCGGCAGCCGGACAACTGGTTCGCGCCCGCCTGGCCGCGCAGCTGCTGCACCGCCTCCACCACCTGGTAGATCCCCGTGGCGCCCACGGGGTGCCCGCGCGCCTTGAGCCCGCCCATGGTGCTGATGGGCAACCTACCCTGCAGGGTGATGGCCTCTTCCATGGCCAGCCGCACCCCACGGCCACGCTCCGCGAAACCAGCGGCCTCTAGCGAGAGGGCGGTCATGATCGTAAAAGCATCGTGCACCTCGAAAAAGTCGATATCCGACGCCCGCACCCGCGCCTGGGCATAGGCTCGTTGCGCAGACAGATGCGCCGCCTCCAAAAAGAGCGGCGTGCGCCGGTCGTGCAGCGCCACCGAGTCGGTAGCCACCGCGGACCCCGCGATGCGCACCGCCACGAGGCCGCGTTCCAAAGCCCAGGCCGTGGGCGCCACCACCACGGCGGCTGCCCCATCGGCGATGCCTGCCGAATCGAGCAGGCTTACCGGGTCGGCGACCATCTTGGCCCTAACAAAGGTATCCAGGTTGATCGCTCGCCGAAACATGGCATAGGGGTTATTGACCGCATTGCGGTGGGCCGTGATAGCAAAGTTGGCGAAATCCTGGCGCTGGCAGCCATACTCGTGCATATAGCGTTGCATGAGCAGGGCGTTGAGCGCCACAAAGGAGATGCCGTGCTCTCCCTCATAGACAGCATCCGCGGCCGTGGCCAACGCCGCTGTGGTTTCCTCGGCAGCGCTATCGGTCATCTTTTCCACGCCGCAGGCCACCACGATATCGTGCATCCCGCCAGCCACAGCGATCACGGCCATGCGCAGAGCCGCAGCGCCCGATGCGCAAGCCGCTTCGACCTTGAACGCCTCGATGCCCCGCAAACCGGCATAGTCGGCGATGAGCGAACCCAGGTTCTCCTGGCGCGAGAGCTGCCCCGAGAGCATATTCCCCACGTACAAGGCCTCCGGGCACTCGACCTGCGCCTCGCCGAGAGCCTGAACCACCGCCTGCGCCCCCAGGTCGCGCAGCGACACTTCCCAGTGTTCGCCGACCTCGGTCTGTCCTATGCCAACGATGCTTATATCCCTCACGGGCGACGTCGTCCTTCTTAATCCATTCTCAACTTGCGGCGATAGCGGGCGTACAGGGCGTAATCGATCTCTTGGCGGCGGGCGATGTAGGCGCCTGTGCTGGGCGCCCGGTCACGCCCCAGGGCAATGCGCTCCGTGATGGACCAACAGAAAGCATCGCTCCCCGCGCCCGAGCCAAAGGATACCTGCAACACCCGCTGGCCCGGCTGGGCAATATCCAGGATAGCGCTCAGGCCGATCATGGAGGACCCGGCATAAGTGTTGCCGATCTCGTTCACCAGGAGCCCGGCGACGATCTGTTCCCGCTTGAAGCCGAGGTCGGTGGCGGCCTTGACCGGAAAGCGCACGTTGGGCTGGTGAAAGACCGCCAGATCGAAATCCACCGGCTTGTACCCGAGTGAGTCCATCAAGTGCTGCGCCGTGGCCAGGGTATGGCGGAAATAGGCTGGCTCACCGGTGAAACGCCCCGCATGTTGCGGGTAATGCTGGTAGGGCCGGCGCCAAAAATCGGGCGTGTCGGTGACGAACGAATACGAGCCTTCCAGGATGGCCACGCTGGCTTCAGCAGGGCCCAGGATATAGGCGGCGCCGCCCGCCGCCGCGGTGTACTCCAGGGCATCCCCGGGCTGGCCCTGGGCAGTATCCATGCCGATGGCCATGGCATAATCGGCCATCCCCGAGCCCACCAGGGCAATCGCGGCTTGCATGGCCTCGGTGCCCGCCTTGCAGGCGAATTGCCAGTCGGCTCCCAAGGTTTCGGGTCCGGCGCCGATAGCCTCGGCTACGATGGTGGAAGACGGCTTGACGGCATAGGGGTGCGATTCGCTGCCCACCCACATGGCCCGCAGCATAGCCGGGTCGATCTGAGCGCGAGCTAGGGCGTTGCGCGCTGCCTCGATGGACATGGTGACGGTATCCTCGTCCAGGCCGGGCACCGCCTTTTCTTTCAAGGGGGGCTCATCCTCGCCGCCATGCCACACCCGGTTCACCTCGTGCGCGGGCAGGCGATAGCGCGGCACATAGGCGCCATAGCCCACGATGCCCACGTCACGGATCGGCTTCATCACGCTCACCCCGCTACCCCCTCCGTACCCACTTGGCCTTGAGCGCTAGGCGGGTCCTCTTCGTTCGTAGTACCGCCGTAAGGCGGGTCTTCAGCCTGCGCACCAGACCGCCCTGACGGGCGTACTACAAACGGGTCCTCTTCGCTCGTAGTACCGCCGTGAGGCGGGTCCCCTTCCAGTGCTGCGGCCCTGATCTCCGCCAGGATCGCCTCTGCGCGATCTACGCGGATCGCCCGCTCCTGCACCAGCCGTTGGGCGACTCGCTCGACCCACTGCCCTGTGGCACCCGCAGCCATGGCCACCTGGCGAGCGTGCAAGCTCATATGGCCACGCTGGATCCCCTCCATGGCCAGGGCGCGGATGGCGGCCAGGTTTTGGGCCAGGCCCACTGCCGCAGCCACCTGGGCGAACTCGGGGGCGCTGCGCACACCCAATATCTTGAGCGCCAGGCGCGCCTGGGGATGCACCTTGGTGGCTCCCCCCACGGTGCCCAGGGCCATGGGCAACTCGATCGAGCCCGCGAGGTCGCCCTCGGCGTTGCGCTCCCATGTGGAGAGCGCGGTGTAGCGACCGGAGCGCGCCACTTGGCCGCCAGACGCCGCTTGGTTGCCAAGCGCCGCGTAGGCATGGGCGCCCGCTTCGATGGCCCGCCAGTCGTTCCCTGTGGCCATGACCAGCGCGTCGATGCCGTTCATAATCCCCTTGTTGTGCGTGACAGCGCGGTAGGGATCGGCGACCGCAAAAGCGTGCGCCTCCAGGATGCGCTGCACGCCCTCTTCCGCGGACAGACCCTCCAGGGCCAACGCCTCTTTGGGCACCACCCCTCGGGCGCGTGCCAGGCGATGATCGGCCAGGTTGGAGAGGATGCGCAGCGCTACGCGTCCCCCGCTGATGCGCTCTACAGGCGAGGTCAGGGCTTCGACCGCGGTGTTCACCGCGTTGGCGCCCATGGCGTCGCGCACATCATAGAGCAGGTGCAGCACCAGCATGGGGCCCACGGGGCTCTCGGGTAGCAGGCGCACCTCGATGTCTCGCGCGCCGCCACCCAGGCGAGATAGAACGGGGTCCACATTGGCCAGGCTTAGCAGCTCCCCTTTGGCTTCCAGCAAGCGCAGGCGCGCGGCAGCCGGGTCCGCCAGGTCGAGGATCTGCATCTGGCCGATCATCACGGGGTCATCGCTGGAAGCGGTAAAGCCGCCTCCATCGCGCACCAGCCGGGCGGCGTAGCTCAGACCCGCCACGACGGAGGGTTCCTCGATGACCATGGGGATGACATAG
>CAYQDH010000228.1:5237-8473 GCA_964416075.1 uncultured Anaerolineales bacterium
TCGCGGCCATTGATGGTGAAATTGGTAGCCACGCCCAGAGGCAAAGCATAAACGCCGACCACATTTTCAATCATGCGATCGGCCTGTTCCAGAGTCAAGCTGCCAGGATCGCCCAGGAGGTTCGTCTCCTCGGCGTCCAGTTCCGCGAACGCAGCAACGATCTTGGCGCGCTCGCGGGGGGAGAGTTTGTAGAAACCGGCCAGGCGCGAGTTGCGCTCCACCCTGCCTCCACTCACTAGAACGTTAGCGCGACAGGTTACACCCTGTCTCATCGCGCTCGGGATATGGCACGAATTAGGTACGGACAGAATTGTAGCACGATAAGGCTGCCAAAAACTCTCATTTTGCCCCGAAAAGCTATCACGAGCCCCTCTTCACAATTCCTGAACTCTCTTTGTGCCCGCGTGACGGTGGGGTCTATCCAAGCCTAGAGGAGCAAATCGAGGCCTACAGGACAGCGGATAGGCAAGGCTTTGTCATTGCCGAGATTATGTCATGCTGACCGAAGGGAAGCATCCCCATTTACTACAGCGGAGACCTTTCGCGCCGGAGTGCACCGGACGCTCAAAGCCTGCCATGAACAACGTGAAGGGGTGACAGCCATAGCCACTTTAGCAAAGCCCTGGCGGATAGGCTCCTGGATGCCACTCGGGGAGAATCGATGTACAATAGGCGCCAGGACGCTAGTCGAATAAGAGGAGTAACACTCTATGCGTATCGAGTTCCCCTATCCCGATACCACCCTGGACATTCCTTTGGCCAACCTGATGGGTGTCTACAGCTTGCCCACGCCGCAACCAGTGGAGGACGAAGAGATCGTGCTGCAGCGTGCGCTGGCCGACCCCATCGGCACACCGCGCCTGCGTGAGGTCGCTCGCGGCAGAGGCTCCGCTCTCATCGTCTGCGACGATGTCTCGCGGCCCACCCCGGCCTACAAGGTGATCCCCGCCGTACTGCAAGAGTTGCGGGCCGCGGGCATCGCCGATGAGCGCATCGAGTTCATGATGGCCCTGGGCACGCATCGGCCCATGACCGAGGAGGAAATGCGCGCCAAAGTGGGTAACGCGATCTATGACCGCTACCCGGTGTATAACCATGAATGGGATAACCCAGCAGCGCTAGAGTACCTGGGGGCCACTGAGCAGGGCGTGGAGGTGTGGATCAACCGCAAGGTCATGCAAGCTGGCCTGGTGGTCGGGATCGGGCGCATCATGCCCATCGATGTCGCCGGCTTCACGGGTGGGGGCAAGATCCTGTTCCCTGGTTGTTGCGGAGAGATCACCAACAGCGACATGCACTGGGTGCGCGTCGAGGTAGATAGCCGGGAGGTGGTCGGCCGGCGCGATAATGCCATCCGGGCGGGGATCGATGCCCTGGCCCGTAAAGCGGGCCTCGATTTCATCGTCAACATCATCATGGATTCCCAGAAACGCATCCTGGACTGCGTGGCGGGGGACCTGGTGGAGGCGCACCGGGAGGGGTGTATCCGCGCGCGCCGCCATCACGAGGTGCATATTCCTCATCAGGCGGACATCGTGGTGGTGGATGGCTATCCCTTTGACATCGAGTTCTGGCAAGTGAACAAGGCCGTCGACACCGCGGGGCTGGTGGTGCGCCGGGGCGGCGCGGTGATCTGCGTCTCCCCCTGCTACGAGGGATTCTCGCGCACCCATGCCGAGGTCCTGCTCAAATACGGCTATCGCCCGCGCGAGGAGATCGTGCAGCTGGTGGCCAGCGGCGAGATCGCGCACAAGGTGGTGGGCGTGCACATGGTGCAGGTGGCCGAGGTGGCGGTGGACAAGGCCACGCTGTACCTGGTCACCGAGGGGATCTCGCGCGAGGACGTGGAGAGTGTGGGTCTGCACTATGCGGCTACGCCACAAGAGGCGCTGGACCAGGCTTTGGCCATGCTGGGTCCCAAGGCACAGGTAGCGGTGCTGCGCGGCGCCGCAGAGATGTTACCCGTGGTGGACGAACGAAGCGCCTAGACGCTCATATTGGCCTGAAAATGGGTCCGGGGAGGGGGATTTCAACACATAGTCATCATGATCTGCGCTCACCACCCAAGATGAAAATGGTAGGGGCCGGTCCCCGTGCCGACCCTAGCCCCTTCCCTCCGTGGTCCCCGTGCAGACCTCTGTGCCTCCGTGTTGAAATTTTCAGCTCACCCAGGGCCCCTCAGTCAGCACGCGGGTCAACTGCCGCACGTGGTTCGTCTCCTCTTGGATCAGCGCGGAGATCGAATCCTTGTGCATGGGAGGCACCATATCGCGGACGTCGTAGAAAAAGAGCAGCGTGTCCTTTTCAAAGGCGATGGCCGCTTTGAGCGCTGCCTCCTCGTTACCGGCGGCTTGGGCCATTTTCATCCCCTTGTCTGGCCCGGCAAAGAGGGCATTTGAAAGGGCGGTGTTCAGGTAGTTGCGATAACCCTCATAGTCCGAATCGGGCAGTTCGGCCTCGGGAACGCGCTCGAGCATGCGCGAAAAGGTGCGGAAATGTCTCGACTCCTGGTAGGCGAGGTCCTCGAAAAGCAGCTTGACATCCCGGTTGGTGCTCTGGGCGGCGACGGCCTTGTAAAACGACTCGCCATTCTCTTCGATCTCCATCGCCCAACGTAGCACGGTGCTGGCAGATAGTGCAGGCATTAGTTTCCTCCATATTCCATCTGATATCGGTACATAAACGATATCCCTATCCGCATTATGCGGTTACACGATGCGAATGAGGGATGACGATCCTCTGAGCCAGTACCTCCAATGAGATGTTGATCGCTCAAGATGTCATCGGCCGTACGCCAATCCGAGCTCATGCACAATTTATACCCAAAACTGCGCCTGGAGGCAAACAGGAAACTCTGGCGGGACGTAGAGCAACCTCGCTGGCCCTATCCTTACCCCTCCTGTTACCATCCCTGCCCGCGCCCAAGCGTTTGCGCAACCCATTAGCGCAAGTCATTTGCGCAATTCGTATGATATAATAGGTATGGGACCATTGTCTATCTCTACGGGGTCCGCCCCGGGGCATTGTCATTGTCCGCATTATGTCATTCTGAGTCCCCCATGGTGCCGGGGCGCCAATGGGAAATGAGGAACAAGTCCCGTCGCTGGCCAAATCCGTCATCCTGAGGGTACTCCCGAAGGATCTCCGTTAACTCAAGCAGACCCTATGTTCTGGGTAGCTGCGCTCGCTGCGAGCGCCTGAAGGCTCTCCTCTAGCCTGAGCAGACCCTGATGCTA
>CAYQDH010000229.1:0-8428 GCA_964416075.1 uncultured Anaerolineales bacterium
CGCCATAGTGGGCGGCGGCGGGGAGCGGCTCCATCTCGGCGTCGCGGTAGAGCATATTGTACAGGATTTGGATCCCCTGGGGCTGCGCCAGGTCGCGCCGATCGGCGGCCCACAACGCCTCCATCATGCGCCATGCCGGAAAGTTGGACAGCCCGATGTAGCGTACCTTGCCCTGGTGCACCAGGTCGTCAAAAGTGCGCATCATCTCTTCCACCGGCGTGTTGGGGTCCAGGTGATGGGCATAATACAGGTCGATAAAGTCGGTTTGCAAGCGCTTTAGGCTGATCTCCACCTGCTCCAGCATGAACTTGCGCGACAGGCCTCGACGGTTGACGCCTTGTGCCACGCCTTCGGCCACCTTGGTGGCCAGGACCACCTCGTGGCGATGCCCCACCAACGCCCGACCCACGATCTCTTCCACCATGGGGCGATCTGGCGCCGCCGTGGGGATATTGAAGCGCCGGTCGCCGTAGGTGTTGGCCGTGTCGATGAAATTGACCCCCATCTCCATGGCCCGCTGGATGATGTGGATCGATTCATCCACCGGGGTAAAGGACCCCAGAAACGCCGTGCCTAGGCACAGCGTGGAAACCTGCAGGCCGGTTCGTCCAAACGGTCGATACTTCATGCTATCTCCTCACATACTATAGGGTACCCGTGAGGATACCACAGAATAGCAGCGTCTGCCAGTCGATCCCGCCCTGTGTCTGTGCCGCCATTTACCCACATCGCCTCTTCCTCACCTGGCCCTGCAAAAACGCCTCATGAGGATGGGGCTGCATTGAGCCCGTACCGCAAGTTGCCTAACTTGCGGAGCCAGCCAGTCCGCCAGGCGATAAGGATCGCCTGGCTACGCGACAGCGCCCCATGAGGATGGGGCTGGATTGAGCCTGTATCGCAAGTTGCTTAACTTGCGGAGCCCACTAGAACACGAGCCCCTGGCTAGAATCCGGTACTATGCATGCCATTTGGCCTACGAGAGGTTCTCGCAAGTTGGGAGACTGCGCTTGCAGGATGACCATAGCTTGAGTTACCCGACAAGAAAGGGTAGGATAGGCGCGACAACTACTTTTGCCGCGCCCTTGCGCATCTAGGGAGCCGACAACAGCCATCACGTACAGAGGAGGGCCGAGACGATGAGCGGTAAACCGCAAGCGGATTCCACGACCGTAACCTATAGCTACCCCAACGACCAGCCCAGCGCGCTCTATCGCGTGCGCATCAACGGCGTGGACGCGCCGGTGAGCGAGGTGCCAGCCCTCGCGCCGGGCGAGGACCGGCGCGTCGCCGCGGCTTACCGCGCTATGCCCCCCTATTGCTGGGTGGACGAGCGTTTCGTGGCCTTGCACTATTGTCACGCCGCCTGCGCGGGGCCCGCGGAGGTGGAGGTGGCCGTCTCGCAGCCCGTGGAGGGGTTCGCCATCCATCCTCTGCGCCGTGGCATCGCGGGCCAGTTGCGGGGTAACACGCTGCGCTTCTCGGTGGCCGATTTCGAGCCGCGCTACTTGATCGTCAATATCGCCAACCTGCCCCTGTTGTGCATCCTCATCGACCCGCCGGAGCAGAGCGTGCCCGACTGCAAGAGAGAGGGGATCGTCGACTTGGCCGAGTTCTTGGCCCAGGCGCCGGATGCCACCACTGCGTTCCGCAGGGCCATCCGCGCCGTCAATGGCACGGGAAAAACGCTCTTCGTGCCAGCAGGCGAGTATACTGTGAATACTCTCCACATTCGCCACGCCGCGCAGTTCCAGATCTACTTCCAGCCCGGGGCCATCCTGCGCACGCAGATCAGCCCACCGGGGGCCAACGAGCACCGCCACGGCCTGTGGCTCGATGGCTGCCGCGATATCACCCTCCACGGCCGGGGTTGCATCGATCACCAGGCGTACGAACATTTCGCCGGCGGCCGCAACGACTACAAGCATGGCATGCTCGGCTGGGAGGTGCCCAGTGCGCTCAACCCCTACACCACGCAGTCTCCGCTCTTTATCACGCACTGCCGGAACATCACCGTGGAGGGGCTGACGGTGCGCAACGGGCGCAATTTCAACGTTAACGTGCGCCGCTCGGACAATGTCACCCTGCGCCGTTGCGTGGTGCTCACGCCGCCGGCAAGCGTGCCCGAATTCACCGACGGATACCAGATCAACGCCTGCCACGACACGCTGCTGGAGAATTGCTTCGCTTTCTGCAACGACGATTGCATCGCCTGCGGGCATTATTTCTACTCTCACGACGACCGCGAGCAAACGAACACCGTGGTGCGCGGTTTCCTGGGGTGGAACGCGCGCGCCAACGGCATGCGCATCGGTTATTACAGCCACTATGACCTGGGCGATTTCACCTTCGAGAATTGTGATTTCGTGGGCGCCGACGACTCGGCCGTGCTCATCCATCCCCTGCGCGATGCGCGCGAGGCAGGGCGCTGCCAGCGCTATGGCGTGATCCGATTCCAGGATTGCGGGTTCGACCTGTGCGACCGCATGGTCACGGGCCTGTTGCTGGTAGACCGCGCGCGCATGGACAGGCTGGAATTCGTGCGCGTGGCCTTCGATGGCCCGGCCCCTACCCCCTCCCTGATCCGCGGCCACCCCGAGGACAAGATCGGCGTGCTCGTCTTCGATGGCGTGACCATCGGCGGCCTGCCGCTCACCGACCTGGCCAACGCGAACATCACCGTGCAGGATGTGGGAGAGGTGGCGATCAGCTCGTGAACCGGTGAACAGGGTATCGGGGACGAGGTGCTTACCACCGATGACATAAAGCACACAAGAGGTTCAGTGGAGGCATCTGGCAGTGATCGATACGAGATAGATCTATTGGCAAGAGGATGGCGTGTGGCTGGGATACCTGGCGGAATGCCCTGACTATAAGACGCAAGAGCGAACGTTGGGGGAGCTCAGGGAGAACCTGCGGGAGATCTACCGTGTGCTGACTGGCGATCAGGCGCCACCTGTGAAGAGGACTGCCGACCTGCACGTCGCATAGATCGAGGCGATTTGCCTGCCTCCGCTCCCCTCATGCCAGCTCATCGAGCAGCGCTTTGGCCTCCACCAAATCAGGGGTATCGAACCCCTCCGTGAACCATCTATAGACCGCCGCCAGCATCTCGCGTGCCTCGTCGCGGCGCCCCTGGTCGCGCAGCAGCCGCGCCAGGCTCGTCGTCGCCCGCAGCTCCCAGGACCGAGCCTCCTGCCCCCGCGCCACCTCGATCGCTCGCCGGAAACACTCTTCGGCCTGCCTTTCCCTCTTTTCCTCTGTGGCCTCCGTGAAATCTCCGTGGCCTCCGTGATTCCTCTTCTCCCCCTCTCCGTCCCTGTACGTCCTCTCCGCCAACAACTCTCCCTTGAGCCGCCACAGCTCCGCCTCGCTCCAGCGCTCGCTGGTGCGCTCCACGTGGGCCAGCGTTTCCTCGACGATGGCCAGCCCTTCTTCGACTTGCCCCGCCGCCAGCAGCGCCTCGGCCAGGTAGCCCTTTCGATACGGCAACTCCGCTGTGCGCACAGACGACCCTTCCACGCTCTGGCGCAGCTCGGCGATCCCCTGGGGTAGTTGACCGCGACGGGCGTGCACCCAGCCGCTATAGAACGTGGCCCAAGGACCCCACATCGGTGAGGACGAAACCGAGGCAACCTCCGGCAGCAGCGTGTGCAGGCCGTGCTCTACGCCCGCCACCTCCCGACGAAGCTGGTGGACAAAACAGGCGGCGCCCACGAGCACCATGGCTTCCGTCCCGACATCCAGCCTGCTTTTTTCCCGCCTAACCAAAGCCAGGATCTCCTTGGCCAGGTCGAGCGCTTGGTCAGGATAGCCCTGGCACCACAGTGCCCAGGCCACGTGCTCCAGGCGATTGAAATGGACATAGGTAAGGCGAAAGCTATCCTGTGGCTCCGTGGCGCTCGCGCCGCGCAGGACTTGCAAGAGAGGCGCCAGGAGTTCCATACTGGCGGCAAAATCCCCACGGTACATCAGGACAAGCGCCAGCTCGCCCTCTACCCGCGAAAGCCACGCCCGTGGGCCGCCCCGCGCCAGCTCTACCGCCCGCTGGCTCAGCGGCAGCGCCCGGCGCAGGTCGCCGCTGAGTCGTTGCCCGGTTGCCAGCCAGGATAGCGCTTCGGCCACCAGAAGCGCATCGCCGCTGCGCTCGGCGCGTTCCAGGCTGTTGTTGAGGGCCTGCTCCACCTCGGCATAGGGTCGATCCCCCTTGCGCCATAGGATACGAGCCAAGGTATGGTAAGCAACGTATTGCAGACGAGTCCGGCGAGGGCTTTCCGGCAGGGGCGCGAGCAGGTCCAGCGCTCTCCTGACGGGCGCGACGGCCTCCTGGTACGCGCCGGTCAATGTAGCGATTCTCCTGGCGGCGCGGTAATAATAGTGGGCGGCCCTTTCCGCCAGGCAGGCTTCCTCACAGTGCCAGGCCATCGTGGCCTCCGAGACGATGGTGTCCGGGCCGCTGTAACAATCGGCAAAGTCGTTGCTCAGGATCTCGAGCGTGTCCAGCGCGTTCGGCCCCTCGCTGGGCGCTGCGCCCAGCGCTTCGAGGGCTGCTGCTACCTCGCCATGCAGGTGGGCGCGCCGCACGGGGTCCAGGCGCTGGTAGAGGTAGCGCTGAAACAGATAGTGCTGGAAGCGATAGCGGGAAAAGCTCTGCTTCTCTAGCTGGCGCCGGCTGTGCGCCCGTACCAGGTGGTGTTCCTGGCTCAATGGCCCGCTCAGCCAGGCGAGCGCCTGCCCCCCATCCACCTTCAGCACGCGGGCCGCGATCTCGGCATGGAACTCTTCCCCCTCCACGCTGGCCGCGGAGAGCAGCTCTTGTTGCTCGCGCGGCAGGCGCTCGATGCGCTCGGCGATGACCGCCTCTACCCGCTCGGGCAGGGCATCCCAATCGAGCGATGGCCCGGCCACCCAGAAGCCGTCGGCGTCATGCCGCAGGTCTCCGCGCTCCTGTAGGCCGCGCAAGAGCTCCACGGTGAACAGGGCGTGGCCGCCGGTGTGGCGGTATAGGGCCTGTCGGAACCCCTCGTCCAGCTGGTTGGGCTGAGAGTCGATCAGCGCCTGCAGGAAGGCTTCCCCTTGGGCGCTGTCCAGGTCAACCTGCATCTTGCCCCAGGTGCGTTGCAGCTCGCGCAGCATCGCCTGCAGGGGATGAGGCTGCCCCTCGCGCCCGGCGGCTATCTCCTCGGGGCGGTAGGCGCCCAGGACCAGCAGGAGATGCCCGGCCAACCGCCGGCCCAGGTGAAAGAGCAGGCTGATAGAGGCCGCATCCGCCCATTGTAGGTCATCCAGGATCAGCACCAGGGGGTGGCTCTGGGCCACCGCCTGCAACACGCGGGTGGCCTGGTCGAAGAGGAAGGCTTGGGAGGGCGCCGCGACCCGGCGATCGAGGGCCTCTCGCACACGCGCAGTCCAGGCCTCGGCATCGGGCAAGGCCTGCGCCTGTTCCAAGAGCACGGCGCCGGGGAGCAAGGCGTCGATCAGGGCCGCGCCGGACTGCAATACCGCCTGGAGCGTGTGGGGCGCCATGGCTTGCAGGCGCAGGGCGTGCTCGCGCCGCAGTGCCCCCGCCGCGACCCGCTCCTCCACGTGGCCGGTGAGCAAGTGCAATATCTCTACGAACGGCAGGTAGGGATCGCCTATCCCGGCGTAGGCGTTACAGGTGCCCCCGGCCACGATCAGGTCGGGATGGGCTGCCATGGCCCGGTGGGCGAACTCGCGCAAGAGCATGCTCTTGCCGCTGCCCGGCTCGCCCACGACAAAGCCAACCCGTCCCTGGCCACGCAGCGCCTCGCTCAGCCACTGCTCCAGTTGGGCCAGCTCCTGCTCGCGAGCCACAAAGAGGGGACGTGGCGGCTCCGGTAGGGCCAATTCATGAATTGGCCCTACGATGGGGCCAATGTGCACTGGTGCGACCAGTTCGCCGTGGCGGATCCGTTCATAGAGCGCCGTGGTCTCGGGGGCTGGCACTACGCCCAATTCCGCGTCCAGCAGCCGCGCACAGGCGTCGTATTGGGCCAGCGCGGCGTTGCGCTCCCCGCCCAGCGCCAGGGCGCGCATCATCTGGCGGTGCCAGCGCTCGTCCGTGGGCTCCAGGACCAGCGCGCGGCGGCCACAATCTTGGGCCTGAGCATACTCCCCGCGTCTCTCATGCAGCTCTGCCAATTGCTGTAGCGCCGCCAGCACCTCGCGCTGCCAATGCTGGCGCTGCAGGGTGAGCCACTCCTCAAAGGGGGCACTGTCGATGGCCAGGCCATCGAGGAAGGGGCCGCGGTAGAGCTGGACACAGGCGACCAGCGCGACGATGCGTTCTTCCTCATCGGTGTTCGTGCGCGGGGCCTCTCCTACTTCCCGCAGCTCCTGTTCGAAGGTGACGACATCGAGGGTGTGCTCGCTGGCGCCGTTGAACTGGATCGTCTCGCGGCTGATGACGAGGAAAGGCTGGGTACCCTGCGGATCGCGATCGTGGATCGTGGCACGCAGGTTGGCCAGGGCCTGGCGCAGGTTGTTGAGGGCGTGGCGGTCGGGCCAATCCGGCCACAAGAGTGCGGCCAGGGCCTCGCGGGTGTGGGGGCGGTCCGCCTCCGCGGCCAGGTAGGCCAGCAAGGCGCGCACCTTGGCCGTGGAGAAGCCAGCGGCGGGCTCGCCATCCACCAGTACTTGCAACGGTCCCAGAAACGAGAGGGTGAGACGCGTCATCCCTGCCTCCTAACGTATGCGGGAGCAGAGCAGTACAGACATTATAGCCGAGGGGGGGCGCTGGTCAATGTGCAGGCACGCGATATTTCACGATCCGGGGGCCGGATTTCACGGTTGGCGGCGGGCATTTCGCGCTTTTCTAGACGATGGTTTAGCGCCTGGACGGTATGATAAGCACAGAAAGATGAGAGACGCAATCGAAGATGAAAGCGAAACGCTCGACGGATGAAAGCTAAAACGGCAGTGAGTATCAGGAGGTGTGCCATGTTGGTCACGAAAAATGCGAATTCGAAATCGGGACGAAATAACAGGATTGGGAATCGGAGAGATCACCCTAAGGAGGTGAATACCATGCGTAGCTTGAAACTGGCTCGGATGTTGCTGATAGCGGCGCTGTTGGTCGTGCCGGCGGCGGTCGGTGCGGAACGGGGGACGGGTGGCAATGGGTATGTTTGGGATGGGGCCAGCGACTGGCCTGGCGTGACGAGTATCACCATCCCCGAGGCCCTGCCCGAGACCGGAGGTAGCATCAACGGATTCATCTGGGATGGGGCCAGCTATGTGCCCGACTTGGTGCCCTCTGAAGCGCCCGTGAACCTGCCCGAGACGGGCTTTGACCGGGCTGGGTCACTGCGCAAAGCCTATGCGCAACTGAGGCACGACGGGTCGGTCGAGCCCTCGGCCCTGCCCGAGTCGGGATTTGACTGGGCCAGCGCACTGCGAGAGATGGGCTACGACAGGGCCAGCGCCCTGCGCGACGCCTATGCTCAACTGAGGCACGACGGGTCGGTCGAGCCCTCGGCCCTGCCCGAGACGGGATTCGATTGGGATCGAGCCCTGCGCGAGGCCTATGCACAGCTGAGGCACGATGGGTCTGTGGCGCCCGCGGGCCTGCCCGAGACGGGGGCCACAGGGACTACTATCGACGGCTTTGTTTGGGACGGAAGCACTTATGTGCCCCATATCGTCCCATCTGCGCAGCCCCCGGTTCTGCCCGAGACAGGGGCAAGTCGGGTGAGCTTTGACCTTGCGGCAGCCTTGCGCGATGCTTATGCCCAATTGCGATCCACTGGCGAGGTGGCGCCCGCGAGCTTGCCCCTGACGGGCTCGACCTTTGGGCTGGCCGGGCGCGACCGGCAGGTCATTGCGGACCAGATGGCGGCTAGCAGCGCCGCGAGGGTGTGGATGGGGAGCCCGGCGCAGCCTGCCGTGAACCTCGACGGCATCACCGGGCGTGACCGCCAGACGATCATCGACCAACTCGCGGCCAGCGGGGTGCGCGTGACGATCTCGCAACCCGCCGCCCTGCCGCAGACGGGCCATTCCGCTGCGGGCAACGACACCCCCTCGGATCCTCCCCTGATCGGCGACTGGGCGCTGACTGCGGCGACCGTGGAGCAGGAGGATGCGATGGGGATACCTTCGGACCCGCCGCTGCTCGGCGTGTCTGGCCTGCGGTAGGCACCGCAACCCACCGGGAGTGGCCTTGTGCTACAACAACTGAATAACGATTCGAGAGAGAGCTTCCTGGGCCGCCAGCCCAGGAAGCTCCTTACTTTGCCCGAGGGTCGTAGTTCGATCCTCCTCGGCGTCGTCCCGAGTCCCCCATGGGCTGCCGCCCATTTGGGCCCGAATGACAGTTCTGTACCGCGATTTTCCCAAATCGCGGCCCATGTCATGAGTAGTACCCCATGGCGCGGTTCGCCAATTGGGCTCGGATGACAGTCCTGTAGCG
>CAYQDH010000230.1:0-8424 GCA_964416075.1 uncultured Anaerolineales bacterium
CAGGGGGAAGATACGGGACCAGCGATTCGATCCGCGACGCGCCGCAGGAGAATGTGGCGGCCTATTTCGAGGCGGGGCGGCGGTATGGGGATTATCGAAGGTTGGGGTAGCGTGTCCAGCCAATGATAAACTTACCGAAGGTAGAACGAATGAGTCAATGAGTCAACCCCGGTTGACTTTTGGCCCGAACGTGGTATACTTGAGCTAGTGACCCCGCCAGAGATAGCATCTCTGGCCCGATGCCCGCCCGCAAGGGCGGGCGTCCCTTTTCCGAAGGATGCCCATGTCGCAGCGCGTCATCGCATACATCGATGGGTTCAACCTGTACTATGGCCTCCGCTCCCGAGGCTGGAAACGCCTCTACTGGGTGAACCTTCAGAAGTTAGCCCAACTGCTCCTCAAACCGGGGCAGGTTCTTGTGCACACAAAGTACTTTACCAGCGTGGTTAATCACCCAGCGGAAAAGAACAGGCGGCAGGCCACTTTCCTCGATGCACTGCGCACCTTGGATGGCTTGTCCATTCACTACGGCCACTTTCTGTGGGAGACCGTGACCTGCAAGCACTGCGGGCGCAGCTATACGGCCTACCACGAAAAGATGACCGATGTCAATATTGCAGTACAGCTTCTAGCAGACGCTTTCCAGGATCGTTTTGATGTTGCCCTCCTCATTTCAGCCGATGGGGACCTTGTGGGGCCGCTGAAGGCTCTGCATGAGTTGCATCCCACGAAGCGAATTGTTGTTGTGTTTCCTCCAGATCGCTACTCGAACGCACTTCAGACCTGGGCAGATGCCTGTCTTCACATCACCAAGAATCTGCTATCCAGAAGCCGCTTCCCCGAGCAAGTTGTCACTGACGCGGGTATCACGCTCACATGTCCCGTGGAGTGGCACTAGGGGCCGGTCCAAGGCGCATAGAGCGCTGTCTCGCGCCTCCAGCTTGACTACTCTGCACTGGTGTGTTATGTTGTGATCCCTATGCCAGTGTCACCCTGAACCCGCCTTTTGGGTGAAGGGTCCCCGCTCTCGGAGCAAAGATCCTTCGCCAGGCGCTCGCTGCGTACGCCTAGTGAAGGGCCTTGGCCTGGGGCGCACCGGGCGGCGCGGGTGCGGATAGAGGGTCCCGACCACAGCATGCGGAGATCCTTCCCTGCGGTCAGGATGACATAAGCAAATTATTCAACCCCTGTATCCGCGATTTGGCGGTTTACTCTGACCCTCATCTGTGTTATGATGAGGCTGTGATCGGCGGGTTTGAGCCCGCATCATACACTCTCCGTCAGTCAACCCCACATGGCCGCTAACATCGTACGCCAGACTGTCAGCCAGGTTACGTGTCCAGCGCGCGCTCTCTCGAGCACAGCCAGCGCGCCGCTCTTCGGAGGCAAGGAGGTAACCGATGTCTCCCTTCCTTGGTTCGTTCGTGCGTCGATCTCGCCGTTTCCTTCCACTGGCAACGCTGATTATCATCCTGGCAACGCTATTGTCGTTCGCGGCGGTGGGCAGCGCCGCGCCGCCGCCGGCGCCGGGCGATCCCGTCGCGCCGTCCCTGTTTCTCGACCTGCCCCAGGGGGCGCCCGGCGCGGAGCCCGAGTTGCCCGCCCCCACGGAGCAGACCATCCGCCAGCGCCTGGCGCGCATCGATATGGCCGCGCTGGCCGATCCCCAGCGCAACCGGGTGTTGCGGCTCAACCTGTTCGACGATGTGTCGATCGTGGCCGAGCGCGGCGAGGTTAGCCAGGCGTATGAGGGCGCTTTCGCCTGGGTGGGCCGCGCGCCCGACCGGCCGCTGAGCCTGGTGGTGCTGGTGCGGGTGAACGACGCGGTGGCCGGCCTGGTGATGGACGGCCTGGGCCACACCTACGAGATCCGCCAGGCCGGCGAGGGCCGCCAGGTGCTGCGAGAGGTGGATGGCGGTCGCTTTGGCGACGAGGCGCCGCCGCTGCACGTGCCGCCCGAGCTGCTGAGCGAGGCGCCGGCCCCGGCGGACGCGGGGGGCGCCGTCGCGCCGCTGGCCGACGATAGCTCGCGGCTGGATTATATGGTGATGTATTCGGACGTGGCCCGCGCCGCGGCCGGGGGCGAGAGCCAGATGCGGGCCGAGGTGTACCTCGCCGTCGAGGTGACCAACCAGGCGTACGTGAATAGCAACGTGGTGCAGCGGCTGAACCTGGTGTACACCGGCGAGATCGCCTATGTCGAGACCCACAACAGCAGCACCGACCTGGGGCGCATGCAGAACCCCGGCGATGGCCAACTGGACCTGATCCCCACGCTGCGCGACCGCTACGGCGCGGACCTGGTCAGCTTGCTATTGGAGGCCGTGGAGGCGGGCATCTGCGGGCGCGGCTATGTGATGACCAACGTCTCGACGAGTTTCGCGCCCTATGCCTACAACGTGATCGATCGCGAGTGCGCCTCGTCGAACCTGAGCCTGGCGCACGAGCTGGGGCACAACATGGGCGGGCAACACGATTGGTACGTGGACGACGGCGTGACCCCCTACACCTATGCCCACGGCTATGTGGACGTGGCCCACCAGTGGCGCACCGTCATGGCCTACAACAGCGAGTGCGCGGCGCAGACGCCGGATGTCTATTGCACGCGCATCCCCTATTTCTCCAACCCCAGCATCAACTATGGCGGCAATCCGACGGGGGTCGCCGCGGGCACCAATACGTCGTGCACGGCGGGCAACCTATCCAACCCGAACTGCGACGCCAACATGCGCACCACGCTGAACAACACCCGGGCCACGGTGGCCGCCTTCCGTAATACCTCGCCGGGGCGCAGCGATGCCTGGATGAAGGATACCTGGGAGGATACGGGCGGCGAGCCGGATGCCTACACCGCGGGCCAGGCCATGTGGACCAGCCCCTACCTGTGGGTGCGCAACGAGCAGGATGGGGACCTGGTGTATGAGCACGAGCACCAGAACCCCATGGAGACGGCGACCAACTATGTCTACGCCAAGCTGCAGAACGGCAGCGAATCCTCGATGTCGGGCACGCTGCGCTACTACTGGGCGGACGCGGCCGCCGGGCTGGCCTGGCCGGCCGATTGGACCGAGTTCGATGCCGTCCCGGTGACCCTCTCGGCCAACAGCAGCGAGGTGGCGGAGGGGACCTGGGTGCCCAGCGGCCTGGGGCACTATTGCCTGCTGGCCCGTTGGGAATCGGCCTCCGATCCCATGCACGCCGAGGGGGCGGGGGTCAGCGCCAACGTGCGCGCCAACAACAACATCGTCTGGAAGAACGTCGAGGTGGTGCCCTTCACTGGCCCCGACTGCGAGCGCGAGCGCGTCATGTCCGTGGTGGTGCGCAACGTGGGCAACCTGAAGGGCGACGAGGTGGGGCAGCTCGACCTGATCCTCAGGCCGGCCGTGGAGATGCCCGAAGACTGGTTGCGCAATTTCGATTACGTGGACCTGGAACTGGGCGGCCTGGCGGACCGCTGGGAGGCGATGGAGGGATTCGAGCGGGTGGGCGATGCGCGCCTGCGGCTGATGAGCGGCAAGGGCGGGGCCTTGCTGAGGATCAGCATGAAGCACCGTGAGGCGGTCAAGATCCAGGTCATCGCCAAGGCGAGCTGCAAGCTGTATCCGGAGCTGCTCACCAACCTGGGGTTCGAATTGGTGCAGATCGCCCAGGGCGATCGGGAGCCGGTCGGTGGCGTCAGCTACATCGCCACCCTGCGGCCGCGAGCCAGCGAGACGATCGGGGTGACGGGCGCCAAATTCAACGACCGCGACAAGGACGGCGGTTGGGACGAGGATGGCTCCGAGCCGCCGCTGCCAAGGTGGGTGATCCAGGCGGACAATCTGCAGGGGAACCTGCACTTTAGCGCGCCCACGGATGGATTGGGCATCTACCGGCTGGATCTGCCGCCCGACATCTACAAGATCAGCGAGGTGCTGCAGGATGGCTGGGTGCAGACGGCGCCAGCCGAGGGAGCGTACACCCTCGACCTGAGGGAGATCGTGCCGGGCACGGTGATCCACGACCTGCACTTTGGCAACTACCAGGAGCGGCCCGTGGGGGACCTGGGCGATGCGCCGGATAACAGCAACCACTATGGCGTGGACATGACCGCCTACGCCATGGTGCAGGCCCGCTATCCCACCGTCTACGGCGACCCGGCGCGGGGCGCGGTGCGTGGGCCGTTGCACCAGAAACCCAAGGCCAGGGCCTGGCTGGGCCAAGAGGTCAGCGGGGAGTGGGACGCGGACCTCGCGCCCGACACGGATATCCTCACCAACCTGGATCCGCCGGCCAACCGCTCCAACCGCGACCGCTTTGACGATGCGCTCAAGCCGGGCAGCTTGACCCTGCCGGATTGTGCGACCACCACGTTCAAGTATAACGTCACCGTGGGCGCCGTGGCGGGGATCGAGCGCTGGTATGCCAATGTGTGGATGGATTTCAACCGCGATGGCGACTGGGAAGACACCCTGGAATGCCAGGCGGGCGGACGAGTGCTCATCGTGCGCGAGTGGGCGGTGCAGAACCAGTTGCTCAGCCTGGCCGCGGGGAGCCACGTCGTGGAGACCCCCGTCTTGGCCTCGGCGCGGCCGCCGAGCGGGCGGGACCCGATGTGGATGCGCATCACGCTGGCGGAGCAGCAGGCGCCCAACCCGGCGGAAGGCAGTGGCCCCGCGGGCGGGTATGCCTACGGTGAGACGGAGGATTACCTGCTGGGGGTGGGGACCACGCAGCCCGATCTGCGGCTGAAAAAGGAGGCGCTGGGCCCGTTCATCTACGGCCAATCGGCTGACTATCAGCTCTGGGCGTCGAACTTGGGCTCAGGGGCCGCGCCCGCGCCGGTGACGGTGCAGGATGAATTACCGGCGGGGGTGGCGTTCCTTTCGGCCGAGGGCAAAGGGTGGGTTTGCACGGCGGCGTACCAGGTGGTGACGTGCGAGTATAGCGGGAGCATCGCCGCGGGCGCCGAGGCGCCGCCGATCGTGGTGCTGGTGCAGTTGCCGCTGCGCGGGCCTCAAACCCCCACGGAGGTGCTCAACTGTGCGGTGGTGCAGACGGCCGGCGATGTGGACGAGACGAACGACCTGGCCTGTGTCAAGACGGGGCTGCAGGATAGGCCGGAGCAACGCTGGAAGGTGTATCTGCCGATCATCATGCGGATGTATGGGCGGTGAGAGCGCAGCACCAGGGCGAGGCCGCCGACGGAGTCCCAGGCCGAGGCCGAGGTAGAGAGCCCCGGGGCCAAGGCCCTTCGCGGGGCTCAGGGCAGGCTGCCTGCGCGGGCTGGGGATGACGGTGTGGTAGTCAGGCCCCGGAGGGGGCCTTGGCAGCCGTTGCACGCGGGTTTACCCCGTGGCACGCGTGGTCTAGCGCGCGGTGGATGAAGGAACCGGGATAAGCGATTTTGTGCCCGAGTGAGTGTCGCTGCCGGTTCCTTCATCCTTACATAAAAAACGATCAATGAAGATAATATACCGCAATGTGTAGGGGTGAAGGATTGGCTGGCGGGAGCAACTGTGCTGCTCAACACGCTAACGGCCAATCCTTCACCCTCCCCTTTGCTGTGGTTGGCCCCTGCGGGTATACTCGAGAGTATCAGACTAGATGAGGAGGCAACGATGGCTTTTACAGTACAGATTGGCGCAAAGGCGCCGGATTTTCGGCTGCCGGCTACCGATGGCAAGACGTATACGCTGGCTGATTTCAGCGACGCGGAGACGCTGGTGATCTTTTTCACCTGCAACCATTGTCCCTTTGTGTTGGGGTCCGACGAGGTGACGCGGGCCACGGCGCTGGAATATGCGCCCAAGGGCGTGCGCTTTGTGGGGATCAACTCCAACTGGGTGGGGGTGCATCCCGAGGATAGCTGGGAGCACATGATCGCGCGCATGAAGGAGAAGCAGTTCCCCTGGGTGTACCTGCGCGATGAGTCGCAGCGAGTGGCGATGGCCTATGGCGCGCTGCGCACGCCCCACTTTTACGTGTTCGACAAGGAGCGCAAGCTGGTGTACACCGGGCGAGGGGTGGATAAGCCCGAGGACACCAGCAAGATGACGGTGAATGACCTGGCCAACGCCCTGGCGGAGCATACGGCGGGCAAGCCGGTGAGCAAGCCGCTGACGAACCCCATCGGCTGCAACGTCAAGTGGATCGGCCAGGACCAGCATTGGATCCCGGACGAAGCGAAGAACCTGGTGTAAGGGCCGCGTCATCCGCTACGGGTCGAGGACATTCGTGTAGATATACTCAGTATACGGTTTCTTGCCACCATCGCGGAGCAGGTATACGCGTCCGATGGGGCATGAGGATGCACCTGCGGGCTGCTGTGCTGCCAGAGCTAGAGTGCGGATGCCTGATAGTCACCACTCAAACGCGCACATCGGCCTAGAGCTTCGGTCACCTTACCACGACGACCATCCACTCTGCGTTGGACACGCGTGAGCCCATGACGAACTGAACATTGACCACCAGGAGACCAACATGCGACCGATGCGACTGCCAAATGCGGCAACCTTTGCTCTAGGCGCTTTGCTATTGTTTGTTTCGGCCTGTGGACCCAAGGTCAACCCCCTATCGGGGGTAACAAGTATACCAGAAGGGGTAGAGGTAGTTGGTGTTACAGAAGCAGAGACCCTGAGTAGTGAGATAACGCAACACAAGGTATTCAATCAATGCAATTCAGCCAGCTCGTTTGAGGCTCAGATCCAGTTCAGCGATTCCAGTAGCCAGGGAAATCAGCGAATACTCGTGCTGAAGGCAGGCGCGGGGGGCGAAGCTGACGTTCCGGCTGTGGCAAAGGTGAAACTCGAGGGAGCCATAGAACAGCACTTTGCCTCCTCCATTTCGACGGGCGAGGGACACCAAGAAGCTGTAACAATCGAAGTTCCACCCCACACTCAACAGGAGTATACCATTGTCTGGAGAGAAACCAGGCGTACGGGCGCTTGACAAGCAGACCTGGCTCATCATCGGAGACCCATCATGGACAGACTACACTGTGGAGTTTGACGCAGATGCTTCTGACTGCTGGTGGCCCTCTGATGGCGGCAATGTGGTGGCATTGAGAGTCACAGATCTCGACAATATGATAGCATTCAGGTGGGTGGATTGTCAGACTGCCTGGTACATCGTTGAGGATGGTAAGTGGCAAGAAGTCCCGAACACCAAGGGCGATGGGATAAAGTATGGCATGGTCAGGCTCACGATCACTGTCCAGGGCGATCGATTCAGCGCATCGGTTGGGGATAAGAGGCTGTCCTCGTTCTTTGACAAGAGGTTCCAACGAGGCAAGATGGGTCTGAGGCTTGACGCCGAGACCATCATTGACAACCTGGTTGTGAGATCAGTGGCTGAGTGAAACGGTGCGTGGCGCCTGCCGTTTGTGCGACGCCACTGAATGGCCGGTCTTGCGGGTCGCACCAAGCCGCAAGGGCAGGGCGAGGGCCCCCGCGCTTGGCCTGTGACGATCCAGATCAGCTTGGTTATGCCCCGCACGATAGATATACTCAGTATATTCGAGCTGGCTGACCGTCCCGACGATATGGGCTAGCATATCGCAGCCGGTGCTAGAGATCCGCACGGCGATAATTCGCCGTGCTAGGCAACGACGCCCCATGAATGGGGCTTGGTGAGCTGCTGTGATTACCTAGCCGGACTTGTCCGGCGTTGTTTCGTAGCACGGCGAATTGTCGCCGTGCGGCTGTTGAGGAGGATGCGACATGCAAACGCGGATGGATGCGCATCTCTGGTGGGCGCCTCTCGTTGTGTGGGGGGTGGTGAACGCCGTCAGCCTGCTGCAGGCCGCGGGATTCCTCTCGCGTGTCCTGACCCGCAGCATGGCGCTCAATCATATCCTCGGTTATGCGATCGTCGCTCTGGCGCTCCCGGCGGCGGTGGCCCTCGCGGCCTTATACCGGGCGCGGGCTGGCTGGCTGTTGTGGAGCGGTCCGGCGGTGTTCCTGGCCTTCGTGGCCTTGATGATCGCTGTAGAGTATGTATGGCCCATGGAGTTTCGCGCCCCGCCGCGCTACGCGATCCTCGTGCCCTACCTGGTGCTCTTTTTCGGCGGTATCCTGCTCATGGGCCTGCCGATGTATCGTTTGGATCGCCGGCTGTGGCTGGTGACGGTGGCGACGACGGCGATGTTGCTGGGATCGATGGGCTTGGCCATGCGGAAGGGCGTGGGATGAGCTATGTGAGCGATGGAGGAGCGGCCCGTAGCACGGGCATCCTGCCCGTGGCCTGCGGGCGGTCGAGGGGGTGCGGTCCGGGGGGACGCGGGCAAGATGCCCGCGGTACATGGCAGGGCCTTGTCAAAGCCGCAAAGGCCGTCCGGCTGAGCGCAAACAACAGGTATCGGGTCTAGTCAACGGGGATTCTTCGCTACGCTACTCATGACATGGGCCGCAAGTTAGGAAAAACTTGCGCTACAGGACTGTCATC